>JAFVTF010000044.1 GCA_017503375.1 Lentisphaeria bacterium
CTGTTCCCAATAAAGGTTGTTCCTTGAGGAGGGGAAAAAGCCCTTTTGAGGAAAGGTCCTTTTTCCCCTCCTCAAACTCCACCCCTTTTTTCCAAACCTTTTTGCGGCATTCCGATTTTTACGGTGTAAAAATCGAAATGCCATCTTAAAGTTGAAATAGCAGAAGGATTTACCAACCTGTATGGGGAACAGAGCTTTATTAATTAAAACAAAAAAATCCTTTAAATAGCTTGACTTTTATTTTTTTTCAGTTATATTTAGAACAAGGCGAAGATAAGATTTGATGTGTCGTTATGAAATGGCGTCGCATAACATACATTATGTCAAGTCATAGATTCATTATCATACCAACCGAAAGGAGTTTTTTTATTTTACACGCTGCATTGTGCTGAAAATAAAGGGTTTTAATTTAACATAATGTATGTTATACGACGCTGTAAAAGTACAACATGTTAAAGATGAGGATTTCGGTATGAAAAAAAATTTTTTCACATTGATCGAGTTGCTGGTCGTGATTGCAATCATTGCAATTCTTGCCGGCATGCTTTTGCCAGCCTTGAATCAGGCGAGAGAAAAGGGAAGATCGTCCAGTTGTGTCAACCAGCTGAAACAGTTGGGGTTGGCATTTTCCCAATACAGGGGAGATAATGATGACTACTATCCAATAAGCCGGCTGCGGGATGACAGCAGTAAAAAAGTTTACTGGCCTACTTCTCTCTGTATCTATTACGGAGACCAACAGAAAGATTATAGCAACGGAACAAGAGCTCCGAGATGGCTGAGCTGTCCCAGTCAGAAGGTTCAATATACCCAGACCGAAGTTCTGGCTTACGGGTGTTCCTATGCTTACAATGCAGCCTGTTATGGAGTCAGTGAAATACATGAAACCCTTAATAAACGAATTAAATTTGTGCCTGCGGCAAGTGACACTGTTTTAGCGGGCGATGCCTGGTATGGTTCGGGGTCGGATGCTAACCGTAGAAGAGGACACATTGAATTTGAGACAAGTCTGCCAAAAGTTGGAGTATGTTACCGTCACAACATGCGCTGCAATATTTTGTTTGCAGATCTTCATGTCAACCCTGAAACCTGGCATAAGTTGAACACGCAATATTATGATTTTGGCTGGCTTCCCTGGAGACGTCAGAGTCAAACAGCCGGAAAAGCCCTGACATACGGTCCGGTTGAAGAATTTACCCTTGGTTATCACCCCTATATGTAAAGGAGAGAAAGATGTTGACAAAAACAATTATAAATGCAGCGGCTGCACTTATGGCACTGACAAGTTCAGTCTTTGCGTACGACTTGAAAACAGTGGAACTTGTCCCGGTCAAGTTTCAAAAAGCACCTGCTCATACACCGCTAAAACTGGTGGAAAACGGTAAAATCAAATTTGCCATCGTCACAGACCTGAATGCAGAAAACCGCATGAAGGGAAAAAACAAAACTCATAAAAGTATTGCTCCGGCGATCCAGACACTGCAGGAAGCCTTCCAGCAGTGTACCGGAATGAGACCTCCGGTCATAGATGTCAAAAATGCTGACAAAGTCAAATACATGATCGTTGTAGGGGATAACGCTATTACCCGTGCAAACGGGATCAATGTCGATAAACTCCCGGATCAGGGTTTTGCTGTCAAGAGTTTCGCAAAAGGAATTATCATTGCAGGAAAAGATTCTTCCCTTGTTGAAGGTTATAACATGAAACCTCTGGAAAAAATCGGTTCCAGTCTCGGAACGAAATATGGAGCTTACGATTTTGTGGAACGTTTTCTGGGAGTCCGTTATTTCTATCCCGGAGAATACGGAACACTCTGGCCCAAGGTCAAAAATCTGGAGGTTGCTCCGGTTTTCTATATTGATGCGCCGTATATGAACACCCGCGGCGGTCAGTTCTATCTCGGTTCCACGATTCAGAGTGAACGGGGAAGAAAATTCTGGTCACAATATCTGGGAAATCTTGGAAAACAGGATTTCCGTTTCTATGAAAAATGGAGAATGGGCGGCACACTTCCTCCGGGAGGAACCCATTGTCCCAGACCGGAACGGATGGCGAAAGCATATCCGGATAAACTTGAAACGATTTTCTACAAATCTCCTGCCGGGAATTTCTGGTACAACCCGAAAGCACATGTGGGGAACTGTTTCGACGTTGTAAATCTGGAATTTGCTGATCTGCTTCTTGCATCCGCAAAGAAATATTATGCCTCTAATGGAAAAATCGACGAAGGCGGCTACAGCGATCAGGGCTGTAACTTAACTTACTTTTCTTTCGGTGTTTGCGATACGCTTCTGCCTGATACAGAAGTGGAAAATCATCCGATCGTCAAGAAACTGAATCTGATGGATAAGAGAAAAGGTCAGATCGGCAGCGGCAATAGAGCCAGAAGCCGCGGGATGGCAAATGTCTATGCCCGGTTCCATCAGTATCTTGCAAACAAGATGAAAAAAGAACTGCCCGGAATCAAACTGTTCATCATGGCATATTATAACGTTCAGTATGCCGGAAATGATTCCAGATACACTCTGCCGGACAATACAGAAGTCTTCCTCTGTCTGGGAGACATTCCGAACAAGATCAGAAGCAAAAAAGCTCTGAACAAGATGATGCCTGTCGTGAAAGAATGGTATGAATCTATCGGAAACCGTCCGATTCAGGGACTTTGGCTCTATTCCGGACGAAATCCGTTTATTCTGGCTGTCAACGGGGAATTTGTTGGAGATATTCCCAAAACCTTCGGAAAATATTTCGGCACAAAAACGATGTTCTATGACCATTGCGTCGTATCATGTCCGGGAAACGCATGGTTCTATTATTATTCCAACTATGCAGCATACCGTTCCATGTGGAATCCTTACTGGGATGCCTCTGCAGCGATCGATGCACACTGGGAAAAATTCTATGGACCGAAGACCGGAAAAATCCTGCGTCAGTTCCATCAGCTGCTCCGGGATTGCTATGCAAAATATGAAATGGAAAATGAAGGTCCCGGACAGCTGAGTGTCATCTATCCGCTTCCTGAACTTATGAAGATGGAAAAACTGCTTGATGCAGCAAAGAAATCCGTCAAGCCCGGTTCTATTGAGGAAAAACGGTTGAAACTGTTCCTGGCCCCCTGGCCGGAAGCAATCAGTTCCTTGAAGAATCAGCTGGCTTATGAACGGCCGGTTCACTCTGTCTATCAGCTTCTCCGAAAAGAAAAAGTAACCCTTGACGGAAAAGGAAATGAAAAATTCTGGGCAAAAGTCAAGACGATGAAACTGATGGATCCCTACGGAAGCGGAACACCGCTGAAATATCCGGCAACCGTGAAACTTGCGTGGGACAAAACCGGAATTTATGGTCTTTTTGAATCCAAATATCCCACGACTGCTGACAAGGCTAAAGAGGTCTTTGCCAATGACAACTATGAAGTCATTCTGTCACCCGGACAGGGGAAGGAAGTAGTTTATCAGTTTGTCTTTGACCCGCTGAAACAGAAATTCTTCGGGACACAGCGTCTTCTGCCGATTCCTCAGCCATTCGATCACCACTGGAAGGTTTCCGGATTCAAGATGGAATCCAGATATGGAAAAGATTTCTGGACAGCAGAATTCTATATTCCGTTCTCTGTATTCAAGTTCAAACCTGAGGAACAGCCGAAAGTCTACGACACCTGGCACTGCAACATCGTCCGTAACAAGAAGGGTGACAACAAAGAATACAGCGGAACTGCTATGACACTGGGAAATAATCACAATTTAAATATGTTTGGTCTCATTAAATTCGCAGGGAAAGGAGAATAATTATGAACCTGAAACATTTTGCAGCGGCAACACTCGCAATGATCAGTGTTGTTTCTTTCGCCACGGAGTTCGCTCCTGTCAACGTAAACGTGAAAAAGGCTGTTGTTTATAAGCCGGAACGTTATTCTATTGCTCAGGGTGCAACCATTTCCAACCAGTTCAACCGCTATGACATCACGCTGACACTCACCAAGCCGTCTGATAAGAAACCGACAGAAATGAAGATCGGATTCAATGCGGGTGAATTCGGATTCGGTTCTCTGGTCAATTTCATGAAGATCAAAGCTAACGGTATTGATATGAGTAAGCTGATGGTCAATAGTGAAGATGTTCAGCCCTGGAAGAATGGAAAAAATGCCGGTGCTGTTATTAAACTGAATTTCGACGGAAGCAAATTCGATGTTATTTTCTACATGAGACCGGATTCTCCTGTTCTCTGGTGTACACTCAAACCTTCCGCAGATACCATTGAAGAACCGGAAGACATCTCCATTGTCCACAGCTGCATCCCCTCCAAACTTGCAATGAATGGAAAAAAGGTGATCTGGACCGGAGCCCCTTATAACCGCGAACTTGTCACAAACACCCGGAAACTCGGTATGGAACCGAAACGCAAAGGCGTTATGCTGACAAAGGACGAAACCAGTCTCACCTTCCGCGATGCAACATTTGACGGTTCTTCCGCAGATAAAGGACAGGGCCCTGTCTGGATGTATCTGGATCATTCCGCTGTTCAATCTGCCAAGGTGTTCAACATTTCCAACTGGACCGCATGGCTTGAACTCAAATTGAATCCGGCATTGAAAGAACATAAATTTGCATTCTGGCAGCAGAAACCCAGAATTTCCAACGCAGATTTTGAAAAGAAACTGAAGAACGAAAAAGCAGCATTTACCCGCTGAGTTTTCTGATTCATTTGAGAACAGTCAGGTACAGAAATGTTCCTGACTGTTTTTTTATTCCGGAAATCTTCAATTTTTCATATAAAAACAGCTTGAAAATACGTTCTGTTGTGCTATTTTAACCGGAAACCAAGGAGATCAAAAAAATGGCTGAAACAAATTATGATGAATCAAAAGTTCCCGCATATACCCTTCCTCCGTTGCTGAAAGCAAAGGATGGCTCTGAAATCAAAACAGCGTTTGACTGGGTGCGGAAACGCAGACCGGAAATTCTGCAAACCTTGAAAGATGAAGTGTTCGGGGAACTGCCGCCGCGGCCGGATTCTTTCACAAAAGAAGTGATCTCCGTAAAAGAAGATGCCCTCGACAATACCGCAATCCGGAAAGAAATCAAACTGACATTTTCTCATAATGGAAAATCTCATTCTTTTGTGATGCTCGTTTATATTCCGAAAAATGCACCCGGTCCGGTTCCTGTATTTGTCGGACTCAACTTCAAGGGAAATCATGGAACAACTGTCGAAGATGATGTCATGCAGACCGGAAGAGGTTTAAATGGCGAACTTGTAGAACCGGAACGCGGTGTACAGGCTGAACGCTGGAGTTTTGCTGAAACAGTAAAACGCGGATTTGCTTCCGCAACAGTCTGTTATCATGATATTCACCCCGATGATAAAGAAACCACTTCCTGGAGAAAGAGTATTTACAATCTCTTCTATTCAGAAGAAACCGATGAACAGTTCCATACACATGGAGGTTCCATCAGCAGCTGGGCATGGGGACTCGGAAGAATGCTGGATGCCTTGGAAAATGAACCGCTTATTGATACAAAACGTGCTATGGTACATGGACACTCCCGTCTGGGCAAAACTGCTCTCTGGGCTGGTGCAACAGATCCCCGGTTCAAACTGGTCATCAGCAACGATTCCGGCTGCTGCGGTGCAGCCATCCACCGGAGACTTTACGGGGAAACCATTGAAGTCGTTTGCCACTGGTTCCCTCAATGGTTTACGACTTCATTGAGAAAATATATCTGCAATGAACCTGCCCTGCCCTACGACCAGCATCACCTTGTTGCGCTTTCCGCTCCGCGTGCTGTTTGTATTGCAAGTGCCACAGAAGACCGTTGGGCAGATCCGAAAGGTGAATTTCTTTCCGGATATCACGCATCTGAAGTCTATCAGCTGTTCGGAGCAAAAGGTATGCCCGTGGATGAATGGCCGGAAGCCGGAAAGTATGTCTCCGGGGAAGTCAGCTATCATTTGAGAATTGGAAAACACGATCAGACCCTTTTCGACTGGCTCCATTACTTTGAACTTGCGGATAAATATGTCCGTTGAAAAAGAAAGATTTTAAAATGAAAGATTTGGTGATCGGTCTTGATTTCGGTTCCGACAGTGTAAGAGCCATTCTGGTTTCTGCAACCGGAGAAGAACTTGCCAGCTGTGTTCATAATTACACCCGCTGGGGAAAAGGACTTTATTCTGATAATTCCATTGCACAATTCCGTCAACATCCGCTTGACTATCTGGAAGGAATGGAAATTGTAATCAAAGGTGTACTGAAAGGTCAGGATGCCTCCCGTGTTGCCGGGATCGGTGTTGATACAACAGGCTCCACCCCCTGCGCTGTGAATAAAGATGGAGTCCCTCTGGCACTGTTGCCGGAATTTGCGGAAAACCCGAACGCGATGTTCTTTCTCTGGAAAGATCATACGGCGATCAAAGAAGCAAAAGAAATCAATGATCTTGCAAAAAAATGGCATACAGACTATACAAAATATGAAGGCGGAGTCTACTCCCCTGAATGGTTCTGGGCAAAATATCTGTTCATGCTCCGGAACGATCCGGCAGTCAGAGAAGCTTGTCATGCCTTCGTGGAACATTGCGACTGGATTCCCTCACTTCTTGCCAATGCCCCTGTCAAACCCAGCCGCTGTGCCGCCGGACACAAGGCGATGTGGCATCCGGATTGGGGCGGACTTCCCCCCGAAGATTTTCTGGTTGCACTGGACCCGCTCCTGAAAGGAAAACGGGAACAGTACACCGAAACATATACAGCAGATGAACCTGTCGGAACGCTTTGTCCGGAATGGGCGGAAAAACTCGGTCTCCCCACGGATGTTGTCATAGCTGGCGGTGCATTTGATGCTCACCTCGGAGCTGTCGGAGCCGGAATCGAGCCGGGTGTTCTGGTAAAAGTTGTCGGAACTTCCACCTGTGATATTATGGCAGCCCCTTCTGTCGATCACTGTATCAGAGGGATTTGCGGACAGGTCGACGGTTCTGTTGTTCCCGGTTTTACCGGTGTGGAAGCAGGACAGGCTGCATTCGGCGATGCTTACGCCTGGTTCAGGAGATTCATCAGCTATGGCGGCGAAGTCACCCTGCCCCAGCTGGAAGCGGATGCCGCAAAACTTCCGATCAATCAGACGCTGACGATTGACTGGATGAACGGACGGCGTACCCCCGATGCAAATCCGTTTCTGACCGGAGCATTGTTCGGGTTGAATCTCGGAACAACTGCGCCAATGGTTTACCGTTCTCTGGTGGAATCCACGATTTTCGGTTCCCGCCGGATTGCAGACAGATTTATGGAAGAAGGGGTCAAAGTTGAAAGTATTCTGGCAATCGGCGGAATTGCGAAGAAATCAAAATTTGTCATGCAGACCTTTGCTGATATTTTGAAAATGCCCATCAAAGTTGCAAAAGTGGAACAGGCCTGCGCATTGGGAGCTGCAATGTTTGCAGCGACAGCTGCCGGACTTCACAAGGATACCGTAAGTGCAATCAAAGCCATGAATTCCGGATTCGATGCGGAATATTTCCCCAATCCGGAAAATGCTGCAGCTTATGATGAAAAATATAAACTCTACTGTGCCTACTGTGATGGTCTGGAAAAAATGACCATGGAAAATCTGTAATGGAACAATCGTATCCGGGCCGTGACCCGCTTCTTCAATACCGTGCAATTCTTGCACCGATGGAAGGGGTCATGAGTCCCTGGTTCATCCGGACCTGCGGCAGATTGGGGCTGGCAGATCATTGGATAACCCCGTTTTTTTCCGTAACAGGCGGGGCTGTACCATCCAAAAGAATCATCAGGAAACGGTTGGCTCCCTATCTTGAAACCGGGATTCCGATTACGGCTCAAGTTCTGGGAAAAGATCCCTTGAACGTTGTCAAATGTGCCGTTCATCTTGTCCAGACCGGGTCGGTTGCGGGAATCAATTTGAATTTTGCATGTCCAAGCACAACGGTAACAGGAAACGGTGCAGGTTCTGCCATGCTTGACCGTTTGGACCTTGTGGAAACGATCATTGCAGAAGTCCGGAAAGCACTTCCGGAAACTGTTCCGCTCAGCGTAAAACTGCGCTCCGGAACCCGGATACCTGCCGTTGAAGATGTCATCAAAGCAGCAGTCAATGGCGGGGCGGAAACGATCATCTTCCATTACCGTACAAAAGATGAAATGTACTTCCCTGTCGAAAACGGATGGGAACGGATCCGGAAAGCAGTTTCCGTATCGGAAGGAATACCAATCATCGGAAATGGGGATATCCGTTCTGTTGAGGATGCGGAACGGATGATTTCAGAAACCGGCTGTCAAGGCGTTGCACTGGCAAGAGCATTTCTGGGAAATCCGGTACTTCTGCACAGAATCAACGGCAAACAGGACCTGCGCGACATTGATCTTGCTGAAGAAATGAGGAAAGAAAATGCGCCGGAATCCACGATTCGTGCAATCGGTCGTCTTATCCGGCTGCAAAGTTCAGCGGAAACGTGTCCGTAACAGTCTCCGGGCTTCCATATCACCAGCTGATGCGGCTTTTTTCAACCAGAATTCAGCCTTGGTGATACTTCTGGAAACGCCGCGGCCTTCCAGATAAAAAATTCCGATTGTCCTGGCAGCGGCGGAATCGCCCTGTTTTGCAGCCTGAAGATACCAGAAAAGAGCCGCAGCATCATCTTTCATCACGCCCCTTCCTTCAGAAAAAAGACACGCCAGATTATATTGAGCCTGAGCATATCCCAGTTTTGCAGATTCATAAAAATACTCTGCTGCTTTCTTCGGATCTTTTTCAACAGGCCCCAAACCATCGAGATGAAAAACACCCATCCGGAACAGAGCCTGAGGATTTTTCGCTCCTGCGGCAGTCCGATACCATTTCAATGCTTCCTGAATATCCGGTTCATTTCCTTCCGGTCGTCCGAGAATCAGAAATTCTGCATATTTGAATTGGCTCATGGCATTTCTGCGTTGAGCTCCCAATTTATAAAGCTCAAACGCTTTTTTTTCATCCGGAGCTATTCCCCTGCCATATTCATAACAGTAAGCCAATTTTCCTGCGGATTCACCATCGCCCAGCGCTATCGCCTGCCGGAGCAGACGGATCATTTCATCCGGATCTTCTTTCATTCCCAATCCGGCATATTTACAATCCGCAAGCATTCTCAAAACTTTCGGGTCCGGCTTTTCTTTTTTTGCCAGACGCTGCAGGATTCCCGCAGCCTGTTTCAGCATTTCCGGTTTATTCCGCTGTTCCAGAAGCATTTCTGCCAACAGAATTTCGGCAGGCTCAAAATGTTCTTTTGCCAATTCCTGTAAATAATGCAAAGCCAATCCCGGAGATGAAGCAATACCTTTGATATTTTTTTCCTTGTTTTCCGGAATACCTGACATCAATAACTGCGCCATATTGTATTTCGCATGTTTTGACCCCGCATCAGAGGCTTTTTTGTACCATTGATAAGCTTCGTACTGATTCTGCTTTACACCGAACCCCCGGTCAAGACAGACGGCATAATTGAACATGGCATCAACAAAACCTGCACTGGCAGAACGCTGATACCAGTAAGCCGCCAGAGTAAAATTTCTTTTCGTTTCACCGGAACCGTAAAAATATTCATTTCCCATCAGAAACATGCTTTGCGGATTCCCTTTTTCGGCCTCCGCACGGAGTTGTTTTATGTTTTCTGCGGCAAACAGACACCCGCTTGCAGAAAGAAGAAAAAGCAACAGATTCAGTCTGAAAAAAATCATTTGCAATCTCCGTTCAGTTTTGAATAATCAAAAAGCGTGGTTTCTGAAATAAATCATCAGCGATGGCCACGCGCGGGAAATATGCTTTTGCAAAATCCCGGAGAGGTTCCATCTGTTCAGAACCGCCCTCAAACACCGCATTTCCGCCGGGCAGCAATCGTTCCTGCAGCAGAATCAGCGCATTTTTTATATCTGCCATACCGGAATCTCCGGCAAACAAAGCCCGTCCTGGTTCAAAATCACGGACTTCTCTCTGCAAATTCGGCAGTTCCCATTCGGGAATATACGGTAAATTGGCGGCAACACAATGGAATTTCATATCAGCGGGAAAAGGCTCAAAGAAAGACCCCAACCGGATATCAGCTTGAGGCAACTCCAACTTTTCCCGGTTCTTCAAAGCCCATTGAATTGCATCCGGAGAAATTTCTGAAGCATATACAGAAACATCCGGGCGCAGGGATGCCACGCTGAGAGCAACGGCTCCGGAACCTGTTCCAAGTTCACAAAAACGCCCTCCATTGGGCAGAAGTCCCACAGCAAATTCCACCATAAAATAGGTTTCCGGACGGGGAATCAGAACCCCCGGGCCGACAAGAAACTCCAAATCTCCGAAATATTCATTTCCGAGAATATATTGGAGCGGTTCTCCCTTGCAGCGGCGTTGAACATACGATTCTGCCATAGTGATTTCATTCTGCTGCATTTCCCGTTCAGAAACAGAAAATTCTGCGGGAGACAGACCTGCTGCCGCCGCGCAGAACCACAAACTTTCCTGTCCGGAATTTTCCACCCCGGCAGTTTCCAATTCCTGCCGGAGCTTATTCCGGAAAGCACCGGATTTCATTCTTAAAGTTCCATCCCGTCATATCCCACAAAGATTCCATGCGGATTGAAATACGCCTGAAGATCCTCATGAGTGCACTGTGCATTATGGGTGAAATGATTTACCACAAACTTGGTTTCCTTTGTAATGGACCCCATTTTTTCGAGGCGTTCCTTTACTTCCAGAACCGCTTCACCGCCCATGTGTCCATACTTATCGGTTCTTGTGCCGTAAGTACAATCACATACAACGATATCGAAGTGGAATTTCTGTTCTTTCAGGAATTTCCATGTAGGTTCGGGAAAATCGCCTGTATCATTGGCAATCAGCATCCATTTTGCACCACTGCGGATCACATAGATCGCAGGCTGTATATACGGACGGTCAAAGTAATGAGAAGCGGGAAGCGGAATCACTTCCATATCTTCCCCTTCCGGTTTGATCACTTCAAAGTAATCAAAGATAACGGTTTTCATCTTGAATCTGGCAAGATCACCGTTAAAACCGTTTCCTTCCCAGAGATTTTTCATAATCTCGGCAATCGTCCCTCTGGAGCCGTAAATTGTCAGAACATTTCCATCCGGAACGGCGGAAAAGCCCGGCATACGATAACGGAGAAGATTGCAGTAAAGATGATCTTCATGAGGGTGCGTAATAAAAAGATGACGCATCCGTTCGGAATGAAGATTAAACTTGTATTCCTGAGCAATTGTATCCGGTCCGAAATCAATCCGGACCCGGTCATTTACTTTATAAGCTGTACGGTAGCGGTGGTCTTTTCCTCCCAGTTCAGCAGCTTTCATACAAAGCGGACATCCGCAGAACATTGCGGGAATCCCCTCGGCAGCTGCACTGCCGAGGATTGTCAAAGTTGGTGCCATATTACTCAAACTTCCTTTTCTTCAACATCGCTGAACGTTTCACGGTCACGATGGTCTTTCAATTTTTCAAGATATTTTCTTGCCTGAACACGCAGTTTTTCTGCGGTTTCTGTAATTGCCTTGTTCATGTCCCCGATATTGGAACAGGATGCATCAGCAGTATAATTCTTCATAACGGCTGACATTGTACAGGAATGTGTGTTTTTGACGATATCAAGAGTAACTCTGACTGATGTGATGGGGATATTCAGATCATCGAGAGCTCCGTGAACTGCTGTTTCCGATGCGACTTTGAGTGCTTCACTCAGATCGAAATGGCGTGCGCTGACAATGATTTCCATAAGACATTCTCCTGTTTAAGAGGTTCTTGCACGATAAACGACTCAACCGTGCTTCCGTGATAAGTATAAACTACATTTTTTCAGTATTCAAGTCAAAAAATGAAAAAAAATGAAAAAAAAGTTTATTTTTTTTGTATTTTCACCTTCTGAAAAGGACTTTTTGGGGGGATTTTTCCTTGTTCTTATCAAAAAATGCTCTATTTTCTGATAAGAATGGTAAAATACACTTGAGTTAATTCCAACTTGAATAATAGAGGTAATTTCAAAAGTCCGGCAAAATTTGGCTGAAAAGAGATTGCTGATGAGATAAAAATGGTAGTTTGAGCGTGGCTTTCCATCCTCCTTCGTTAAAACTCCGGAGGACAAGCCGAAAACGCTCCATTTTCAGATCACGGTAAGAATTTTCAGACATTTTGGAAGACTTTTGAAATTGCATCAATAAAAACTGTTTTTTTTTAACAAAGTATCAATATTTAATTTGAATTTTCACAAAACAGGTGTAAGATACAGATATGTATATCTGATGAATACAAAAAAAATTAGCATGGAGGGGATTTTTTATGCAAACAGATGAACAGAAAAAACTTTTGGAAGCATTACGGGATTTTGCAGCGGTCAACCACAGATCCTTTGCAAGTATTGCCAAACAATTGGGGGTAACTCAAAACACAATTTCCAATTGGAAAAAAGGCTCACCGATCAGCTTGAGAAATCAGGATAAGATCATGAAACTGATTGGTATTGAGAATAAGTCTGAGGCTTGTAAAGTCAGCGGCTGTTCCTGCAGAAATACAGATAATCCGGTTCTTGCCTCTCTTCTGGGAGTCCTGGGAGATCTTCCGGAACGGGATATTGCGAAACTGTATGCATTTGCATTGGAACTCAGAGATTCTCAAGGGCAGTACCGTTATGTGTCAGCTCCCATTGTAAAAGCCGCAGAGGATCCGGCACCGTTCAATAAATTTTAAGATACAGACTCCGGGAAAAGCAGCTTTATGAATGTTCTTGAAGTAAAGAATCTGTCCATTGGCTTTTCCATTGGAAAAAATAAAGTTGCGCCTACGGTAAGTGAAATATCATTTCATTTAAGGCGCGGGGAAATTCTGGCACTGGTCGGAGAGAGCGGATGCGGCAAAAGTATCAGCTGCATGTCGCTCTCCAAACTTCTGCCATCGCCGCCAGCGGTCGTTTCCGGAACAATCACGCTGAGAAAACGCGATGGTTCCACCGTTGATGTTATGGAATTATCCGGGAAGGAACTCCGGAAAATCCGGGGCGGTGAAATTGCCTATATATTTCAGGAGCCTTCGGTATCGCTGAATCCGGTGTTCCGGATCGGAGATCAAATCCGGGAAGTGCTGGAATTGCACCGTCCGGAAATAGAAGATACGGATGAAGAAATCATCTCTCTGCTCAAAAAAGTCGGAATTCCTGCACCTGAAGCAAGAATCAAATGCTATCCGCATGAACTTTCCGGCGGGATGCAGCAGCGGGTTATGATTGCCATGGCATTGGCAAGCAATCCATCGGTTCTGATTGCGGATGAACCGACAACGGCGCTGGATGTGACGATTCAGGCACAGATTCTTGATCTGCTCAAACAGCTCCGGAAAGAGCAGGAAATGTCAATTATCCTCGTTACCCACAACTTGGGAATCGTTGCAGAAATGGCAGACAGAGTTTGTGTTATGTACGCAGGCCGCATTGCGGAAACTGCCCCCGTGCGGGAGCTGCTGGACAATCCGCAGCATCCGTATACGCAAGCATTGCTGAAGGCAGTTCCGGTTCTGGGTGGTGACAAAGGAAAGCTCTCCACAATTCCCGGAACAGTTCCCCTGCCGGCGGATTTTCCTGCCGGATGCAGATTCTGCGACAGATGTCAGCTGTTCGCTGCCGGAAGAGATCTGCCCTGTAAAGAAAAAGTACCGGACTTCAAAGAAATTCAGCCGGAACATTTTTGTGCCTGCCATTTGAAAGGGGACTGATAAATCATGGATAAACCGGAAAAAGAAAAGTTATCCAAGCCGCTGCTTCCGCTGATCCTGCTTCTTATGCTTGTGATCCTTATCACGGTAATCATATCCAATTTACGCAGAGAGCCTCACCGTCCGCTTACGAATTTGGAACCCGTGCCGGAAACTCCTGCGCTGCAGGTTCAGACAGGGATAACGGACAATGCAATTACAGAAATCTTTTCCAAAGAAGAGCTGATTGTCTTAACGGCCGTGAAAAAATACCGTCTTGGGGAACTGGCTGAAGCTGAAAACGATTTCCGGACAATCCTTGTTTTTGATCCGAATCACCAGGCTGCGCTGTCTTATCTTGGAACAATTTTCTTTTTCCAAAAGAAGTACAGAGATGCGGAAATGCTGTTCCGGCGTGAAACGGAAGTTTATTCCGGCAACCCGATCGCCTATCGGAATCTGGCTCTTGCATTGCTTTATCAGGGAAAATTTAAAGATGCATTGGATGAAATGAAAAAATCTGCAGAACTTTCTCCGGAAAATAAAGAGGTCCTTCTTGCACTTGCAAAGCTTTATGCATATACAGGCGATGTGGAAAATACAGATAAATATTTAATGCAGGCAAGGGAAAAAGGTGCGGATATTTCCTTGATTCTGGATGAAGAAGTGTTCCGTCCGCTGAAGTTGAAACTGAAAGACAGCAGGTAATCTATGAGTGCAATCCATCTTCTGACGGATGATATCAGCAATAAAATTGCAGCAGGTGAAGTGATTGAACGTCCGGCCTCTGTTGTAAAAGAGCTGGTTGAAAATGCTTTGGATGCCGGAGCAAAAAAAATAACAGTCCGGATCGAACGTGCAGGAACCCGCTTGATTATGGTTTCTGACAATGGTTGCGGTATGGATCCGGATGATGCTGTTCTCTGCTTTGAACCTCATGCAACAAGCAAGATCCGGACAGCGGAAGACCTGGAAAAGATCATCACCTTCGGTTTTCGCGGCGAAGCTATGCCGAGTATTGCCTCTGTTGCCCGTGTTACATTAAAAACCCGTCAGGCAGAATCTCAGGAAGGAACCTGTGTGGTTATCAATGGGGGCAATCTTGTTTCTGCTGCGCCGACAGGCTGCGCACCCGGAACTGAAATGATCGTCAAGGATCTTTTTTTCAATGTTCCTGCGCGCAGAAAATTTCTGAAATCCCAGGCTACTGAAGAACGGCATATCATAGATGTGATTACAGTTATCTCCCTTGCCCATCCGGAAATTGCTTTTGAACTTTTTGCCGATGACCGCTCGATTCTGATGAGTCCGGCATGCAGTAAACTGCTCCCCAGAATCCGGGATGTCTTCGGAAGGGAAATTGCAGATGCAATGGTCCCTGTCAATTGGGAGGCAGGCGCATTCCGGATTACCGGATTCATCACAAAACGGGGAGTCACAAAACCATCCCGCTCAGATCAGCGGATATTTGTCAATGGACGTCCGGTTGATGCCCTTCCGGTCTATCGCGGAATCCGAGACGGCTGCGGGCCGATGCTGGATAAGGGACGTTATCATCCGGCTGTTATCTTCATTGAAATGCCGCCGGAATTCGTGGATGTAAATGTTCATCCGGCAAAACGGGAAGTGCGGTTCCGGAATGAATTTGAGCTGGGCAGAAATGTTAAAGCTGCAATAGAAAGTGCATTGAGAGCGGCGGAAGAGATCAATCCCTTCCCCGATGTACCGGCTGCAAAAGCAGAACCATTCCATCTGCCGGAACAATTTCTCCGGGAAGGAACTTCGCCGGATACACCTGTTCAAATACCGGAAGAGCATGATGATCTTTCCCAGCTCCCCCCCTCCCCTGCCCAGCCATCCAGAGATTTCCTGAGAATCATGGAACAGTGCCGGATCAATTACATGCCTCTTTCCAAAGGATTTCAGCAGGTGAAAACCGATGATCTGTTCTCCGGGAATGATGATGAAGAAGTAAAACCTGTTCAAACAGAAGCTGCGAAGCAGGAAACATCAAAAAAATTCCGACCGGAAGAGTTGGAAGTCATCGGTGTTGTCGAAAATACCTATCTGATTGCCAAAATGGATGACGGCCTGGTTTTGATTGACCAGCATGCGGCTCATGAAAGAATTCTGTATGAAAGGATTCTCAAAGGCGTAGATGGAATGGTTTCCCAGAAACTGCTCCTTCCGCTGACGCTGGAACTTTCCAAAGCGGATTGCAGATTCGTGATACAAAATACGGAACTCTTTGAAAAATCCGGTTTTACCATAGAACATTTCGGCGGCGACACTGTAAAAATCGAAGCAATTCCGGCGGCCCTTTCACAAGACAACGCTGGAGGTATTTTCCGGGAACTGCTCTCAAAAGTGAAAGAAGAAGGCGCATGGGGCGGCGGAAAAATTGATACTCCTGCGATTGCCCGTGCGGCATGCAAAGCAGCTGTCAAAGCTCACGATATCCTTACTCCGGCTGAATGTAAAACGCTGCTGAAACAAATGGGAGAATGTGAGTTGCCATACTGCTGTCCTCACGGCAGACCCACAATCATTCATCTTTCCATACAGGAAATCGAACGCAGATTCGGACGGCGCGGCTGATCAGATCAGATGGCAGGCGCAGGAACAGCTTGGACAGCCGGGAACAGCTTTCATCTCCGGTTCTTTTTCCTTGCAAACCGGCATACATGCAGGACATCGCGGATGAAAACGGCAGCCGGATGGCGGATTCAGCGGGGAAGGAACATCTCCCTGAAGAACGATCCGCTCTTTCCCATCGGGATGAAGTCCGGGGACTGCTGACAGCAATGCTTTGGAATAAGGATGTTTCGGGTTCCGGCAAAGTTCTTCAGCCGGAGCAACTTCTACCGTTTTTCCCAGATACATCACCATGATTCTGTCGGCGATGTGCTCAACAACTGCAAGGTCATGCGCGATAAATATCATACCGAAATTCCGGTCTTTCTGAAGATCACCCAGCAGATTTACAATAGCGGCCTGAACACTTACATCAAGAGCTGATACCGGTTCATCTGCAACGATAAAATCCGGATTGACCGCCAAAGCTCTTGCGATTCCGATCCGCTGCCGCTGTCCGCCGCTGAACTGATGCGGATACCGGTCCGACAACTTCGGATCAAGTCCAACCATCTGCATCAGCTTTGCAACCTGTTCAGCGCGTTCTGCCGCATTCAAATCCGTGTGCAGAAGCAAGGGTTCTTCCAATGTGGAAAAAATCGTCATACGCGGATTCAGCGAACCGTATGGATCCTGAAAAATCATCTGAAAGGCCCCGCGTTTTTTCCGTAAAGCCGTCCCTTTCAGAGAAAGCATATCTTCGCCATTCAGGATAACCTCTCCGGCAGTAGGTTCCTCCAAACGGACAAGAGCCCGGCCAAGCGTACTCTTTCCGCAGCCGGACTCTCCTACCAAACCTAGAGTTTCCCCGCGTTCCAAAGTAAAAGATACACCATCAAGAGCCTTGACAAACCGCTTTTTGCCAAATAGATGTTCCGGCGGAAGCGGGTAATATTTTTTCAAACCTTTTACTTCGAGGAGAGACATGCAAGGACCTCCATTGTATTCTGATAAATAAGCTCCACTTCCGGTGATTCCGGCAGATTTTCACGGATCTTATCATAAACACCAAATTCCAATGCCATCCGTGCAGACTCTTTATAATTCAAATCTCTGCACCAGACAAAAAGAGATAATTTAAAGTCGTTGATCGTTTTCAGATTCTTGTAAAATACAGGTTTCCCGGCAAGTACAGTTTCCATAATTTCCGGTGAAATTTCGGGAGAATCAGGACATTTCAGCAGGAAAATTGAGGAATCTTCCAATTTTAATTCTCCGGTAATATAACCTGTCAGCAAACGGAGAATGGAAAGTTTATCAGCATCCCGGACATTTTTGGCAGGAGCAGTAAAAATTCCGCCCATACAGGAAAAATCAATTCTGGGCTTATTGTGCAGTTCGACAGCTGTCAAAACAGCACAGGCTTGCGGAGCCGGCAGCCCTGCAAGGAAATCATGTTCCAGCAAAAGCCGGGCACCTTCATGCCCATGCTCAAATTGAGAAACCGTATCATTGAATGTATGATGCAGTTTCACCTGTTTATAGCGGGCTGTATCATGAAATAAAGCGGCAAGCTGACAGAGGAGGAATTCCTCTCCGTCAGCCCCTTCCGCTGAGGCGATCCGTTCTGCAAAACGAACCACCTCAAGCGTGTGTTCCAGCTTGCGCTGCATGGGTTCGGATAACGTTCCGTCCGGTTGACGGAACGTATCCACATACGCCATGTAACGCTGCTCGAAAACGGAATATCCGGTCATTTTGCGTATTCCACAGAACGGGTTTCGCGAATGATCGTTACTTTTATCTGTCCGGGATAATTCATTTCTTTTTCGATCCGGAGACAGATATCGCGGGCAAGGACCTGAGCCTTGGATTCTGTTACCTTTTCGGGCTGGACAACGACGCGGACCTCACGTCCGGCCTGAAGTGCAAAACAGGATTCCACGCCTTCAAAGCTGTTGGCAATCTCTTCCAGCTGTTCCAGTCGTTTCAGGTAAAGTTCCGTAGTTTCACTTCTTGCACCAGGTCTGGATGCGCTCAAGGCATCACAGGCATTGACCAATGTTGCGTAAACAGTTGTACCGTCCACTTCGCCATGGTGAGCTGCAACTGCGTTGACAACGTCTTTTGCTTCATTGTATTTCCGGAGGATATCAGCACCGATTGCGGCGTGAGTTCCTTCGATTTCATGGTCAACAGCCTTTCCGATATCGTGGAAAAGTCCGATACGGCGGGCTTTTTGTTCATCCAAACCGAGTTCTGCTGCCATGATTCCCATGAATGCGGCTGTTTCGATAGAATGTTTCAACACATTCTGAGAGAAACTGAACCGGAACTGAAGCCTGCCAAGCAGGGAAAGCAGCGGTTTCGGCACGCCCTGAACAGCGGCATCCAGAACCGCATGTTCCCCATACTGGAAGATTTCATCATCCACTTCTTTGCGGATTTTCTTGAGCAATTCTTCGATACGGGTGGGGTGAATACGACCATCCTGAATGAGTTTTTCCAGCATACGGCGGGCGACTTCTTTCCGGACGGGATCGAAACAGGAAATAACGACTGCTTCGGGAGTATCATCGATCAGAATGTTCACACCGGTTGCGGCTTCAAGAGCGCGGATATTTCTTCCTTCGCGTCCGATGATACGGCCTTTCATTTCATCGTTTGGCAGAGGAATTGTGGCGGTGGTACGCTCATAGGTACAATCTCCGGCATAACGCTGAATGGATTGAACCATAAGCTGCTGGGATTCCCGTTCAGCGCGCTGACGGGCTTCTTCCATGGTATTCCGGATGAGAATACCAGCTTCATTTTCCACTTCTCCTTTGAGTTTTTCAAGGAGAATTCCCTTTGCGCTTTCCCGGTCGAGTCCTGCGACACGTTCCAGTTCCACGACTTCACTTGCAATCAGCTGTTTGAGTTCTTCCTGCTTTGCATTGAGGCGTCCTTTCAACGCTTCAACTTCCGCATCCTTCCGTTCCAGATTTTTCATTCTGGAATCAAGGGAATCCTCTTTCCGCTGTAAATTTTCTTCTTTCTGAGCCACACGTTTTTCAGCACTGAGCTGTTCTTTTCTGCGCTCACGGAGTTCTTCCTCAGCCGCTTCTTTCATTTTCAGGACGTCTGCTTTGGCTGAGACTTTTGCTTCACGGAGGAACTGATCCGCTTCGCGTTTGGCATCCTGCTTCATTTTTTCGGCTTCAGCAATGGTTTTGGAACCGGTTGCTTTGACTCTCAACACATTCAGAAAGTAACCGACGACCACGCCGCCTACCGCTGAACCGATGATCCAGATTGTGTTGTCCATATATATAAACCTCTTCTCTGCCTGCAGGAAAATGTTTCCTCAGGCTGTTATGTTATGCGCTTTCTCACCCCGGATTCGGTCACAGCTGCATCCAGAAATGCATCATGTTTCTCCCTGGGGAGCGTCAGTGTTCTCTGACATTCATAGAAGACGCCAAGCGCAAAAGGACGCCTTCCGGCAGCCAGGAATCTGTCATAGATCCCGCCACCCCTGCCGAGTCTGGCAAATGACTCATCAAAAGCCACGCCCGGCACCAATAAGAGCAGATTCCCGCAGATTTTTCCCAAATCAGCAGGATCAGTCGCAACAGGCTCCATCAGCCCCCATTTCCCGGGCTCAAGCCTGTCAATGCCGTCCTCTCTTACATAGGACAGAATATACTCTGTTCCGTTCCATTTCGGAAGACATACTTCTGATCCCCGGCGCAGCGCATCCCGGAGCAAAGGTATCACATCCGGCTCCGTACCGTCGGTCACATAACCGGCTACAACAGAGGCCTCCTGAAACTCCTTCATTCCGCGGACATGATCTGCTATGCTCCGGTCGAGACAAAGCCGATCCTCCGCCGTAATCGCAGTACGCAATCCAAGAAAGTGTTTCCGCAGAAGCTTCTTCGATGATTTCAATTCATCAGACACGGGAAGAGCCTCCACAGCAGCGGCAAAAAGAAAACAATATGGGAGAGAGACAATAAACGCCACCTTGAGCGGAATTGTGTTTTTCCGTTCCAGTATTCATTTTTCATTCCTCTTTCCGGCGTTACCGTGAAAGACAGGTGGCTTTTTTGAGGTATTTCAGGTAATAATATCAGCAGGCTTCCGCCCGATCAAAAAGGATTTTCTTTTACAAAAACCCATCTCTGAAAATTTTTATCCTTAAATATCATAAAAAATTCACTTTCTCTTGCACGTTTCCGCTCTTTTTTCCGTTTGCCTGTTGGCGAAACAGTAATTTCCGGTTACGACTATATTAAATCCCGGGAAACAGAATCCACGTTTTTCATACATTGATTCCGTCTCCTTTAATGGAATATAAGGCAACATAGTACAATATTTGAAAAATACAACAGGAGTTTTTATTTTTTTTCATCTTTTTTTCATCTTTTTTCATTAAAAACTTGAAAATGGCAATTTTCTGAGATAAATTATTGAACACATGGAGACTTCACAAGTCCAGAAAAATCTGACTGAAAAAAAAATATAATGAAGATAAATGCAGCAAAGGTAGATGCATTTTGTATCAACTCTGACATACAAGGATTTTTTTTCATGAAAACGTTTTTATCTTTTCTTTTCATTTTTTCCGTTGCGTTTCTTTCAGCGTTCCAATCTCATGACAGCAAGGATTACGAAAAAGCGATGAAAGAAATGAAAAATAACGGAACCCCAGTTGTTGCCGTATATATCAAAAATCCGAAATATATTCCGCCAGTCAAAAGATATTTACTGGAAAACAAAAAATTTATGGAACAAAATGGAAAAAAATTCAATTTTCTCTTTATTGATATCGTTCGCCTGGGGGAATGGTCATACAGCGATACAATTTCGTTTTTCCATAAAGATTCGGAACATAACCAATTTTTTGAGTTGGAAACGCTCGATCCGAAAAATTATGAAAAATTGATCAATACCTACACAAAACCAATTCCGGATGAAATCAAATACTCCTATTATCCTCACGGGGATATCAGAAAATTTTATGAGAAAGTCAAAAAAGGCGAACTTTCATACCACGTCACCAATCGGGATGGAACTCATATTTTCCATTATCATCTGCAGCATTACTTCCGCGGACTCTTTATTCCGGATGAAATTATGTTCGATATGATCCGTGAACTGCGGAAAAAGAATCATCCGAAAGAGTTCTGGAGCAAAGCGTTGATGCTTCATACTTATAATCTCGACTCCTATTACAGAGAAAAGCCGGGAGAGCGCAGTATCGACAGCTGGTTGAAAATCGCAGATCTTCTGCTGGAGGCCGGAGCAGATCCGAACTATGCTGATGATCATGGACATTCTACCGCTTATATGCTGTTTCGTCATACTTCAAAAAAATGGAATAAAACAAGAGAGGCAGAACCGTTTTTTCAGAAGTTAGTCAGTGCCGGATTGGATATCAACCGGAGTTATCCGAATAAATGCTACCCCGAACAGGGGTTTGCCATCAGGAGAAACAATAAGGAATATCTCGATATTCCAATTCCGGCAGAAGGCGGTCACCCATGGCTTCTGAATCGGAAATTTTTCAGTTGGAGCGATAAACTCTATCTGATAAAAAAATGGAAAATGGATATCAATGCCGGCGGCGGATTCCTCTTGAAAGATGTCATTGCCAATTTCAAAATTCATTATAACCGTGAGGGAAAAACCCGCCTTGAACTGGTCGAAGAATTATTGAAGCTGGGAGCGGATCCGAACGCAAGAGTTGGTACAACAGCTCAAACACCTTTTCTCTTCGTTTGTCAAAATCTTCATCGGCAGGACATGATGGACATCTTTCACCTGATGTTGAAATACGGAGCAAATCCAAACCTTACATGGGTTTATACAGATAAACATTCGGAACAATTCATTAAAAATGCCTATTCTACGATTCCCCACCATAAATTAAATGCTCTCGGTGAATATATCAATGCTCTGCTGGAAAAAGGAATCAAACCGGAATCAATCGACATCGGGGCAGCAATGGGAAAAAGAGATGAAGATCTTGCCATTTCGATTCTGGAAAGAGGCGGTATTTGCAAGACGTTCGATTCCATCGATAAACGCCGTTTCCCGCGTTTGGCGGAATATGTAAAAAATCTTCCGCCTTCAAGAATCAAACCGGATCCGCCGAGCAAAGGCGGATGGCAGCGGGATTATGCTGTCATGAAACCGCAGGGAAGTCCGGCAGAAAAAGCAGTCCTGCAGCGGGCGGCTGATCTTCTTATAAAATATACCGATTTCAGAAGCAATCAAAGATTCTATTTTTCATCGTCTTACAGCTTGGATATGATTCTTTATCCGGGAGCTCCTGCACCGAATTTCAGAGACTGGATCGTGGACAGTTCTTTCTTTTTGAACGCTGTTTATGCAGAAACTCCGGATGAAAAAGAAATTGCCTGTATCAAAACAGCATTGGCTATGACGGATTGGTCTCTGGAAATCATCTATGGAATCGTTTATGGATTCCCCAAAGTATCGACCCGCGGACGAAACTATGACTTGATCGAATTGAAAGAAAAAACCATTTACGGATTGCAGGTAAATCTCAAAACAGCTGCCGAATTTTATGTATATCTGCCAAACCATAATCAGGTTGCTCTTGATTATCTCCCCGACCATACTGCCGCATTCCTGAAATCAAAACTTGATGCGATTCCGAAAGATGCGGCAAAGAAAGACAAGGATAAGGCTATCGTTAAAATCATCGGAGAAGTTCTGACATTTTACTGGCGTGGAAAAGCTCCGGAAGATCTCGAAGGTCTTCAGCGGGAAATCGATTCTTACTGGAGCAAAACGTATGCTGTCATCGAAGAAGAACTCGTTAGAATCTCCAAAATGAAAAAGAAACCTTTTGTCTATCCCCAAAAATTTATGAAAGGTTCCATTGTCAAAGATTATATTTCTCACGGCGATTTGATCAATATGAAATTCAATCGGACCCATAAAAAACCGGTATATGAAACATTAGACGAAAAAATACAACATTACAAAGACTCTTTTACCGGCTCAAAAGAGGCAAAGAAAAACTTTGCAAAACTCCTTGATATCATGCAGGAACTCCCCACGGCACAAAAACTGCTGGAAAATATGCCGGATGATCTCCGGTTCTTCGCGGGTTCGTTCGGAAAAATGGGAGCCCGTTACAGCTATCATAGACAGATTGGTATTTTCGGGTTGAGACTTGATGCAGCGGATGAAAAATCCGGAAAAACGGAATATCAGCTTTCTCTGATCAATGATCTGGTCCACGAAATGACTCATTGTGAACAGCAGATGTCCGGTTTAAAAAATTTCCATGCGGCTGATAACAGGGAAAATATGATTTACCATAAACTGCAGGAAATTCATCCGCAGATCAATTCGTATCTGGCATTAAGAGATCTGCTGGAACTTCCTGAATACAAAAAAACTGCTGAAAAAGTCATTATGAACTATGCAATTCTTGCCCATACGTTCTATGAGAAATATTATGATTCCAGTTCCCCCACGCTCTGGCGAAATGAATTTGTAAAAGCTCTTATTACAAATGGAAGAGGCAATCAAAATGATAAATTTATACGGAACCTTATTCTTGGATGGTTCAATAATTATCAAAAACAGTTCAGCTTTTTCATGAAAAATAAAGATGGGATCAGCTTTGAAAAACTGATAGAAAAATATGAAGAGATGATGGAAACTGATTTGGGATTGAGCTTTTATCAGGATGCAGACCCATTCTCAAAGAATTAAAGGAATGCTCTGTTTACCATTTGGGGTGGTAAACCGTCTACGGTTTTTACAAAAAAATGGCATTTTGATTTTTGTACCGCAAAAATCGGAATGCCGCAAAAAGGTTTCTAAAAGGATGATGGGGTTCGGGGAAGAAGGGAAAAAATTTCCTCAAAAGTTTTTCCCTTCTTCCCCGATTACAAATCAACCTTAATTGGAAACATTACTCAAACGAACGGTTCGATCCAGCCGCCGCCGAGAACTCTGTCTCCATCATAAAAAACTGCCGTCTGTCCCGGAGCAGCCGCTCTGACAGGTTCGGAAAATACCACTTTGCAACGGTTATCAGCAAGTTTCTGAACGGTTCCGGCAACAGCCCTGCTCCGGTAACGGATCCGGATTTCTGCCGTAAAAACTTCCGGCATCTCGGAAAGAAAATTACAGCCGGACGCAATCAATTCATTCCGGAACAGTTTTCCGGAATCCGTACTGATTACAATATTCCGCGTTGTTCCGCTGATGGAACTGATATATGCCGGACATCCCAATGCCACTCCGGTCCCCTTCCGCTGTCCGATGGTATAAAATTGAATTCCTTTATGTTTTCCGAGAACTTTTCCATCATCAGAAAGAAAGTTTCCCTTTGCAGGCGGTTCGGGGAACATGGCTGACAACGTTTCCGGCATGGAATCACCGCCGAAACAGACATCCTGGCTTTCTTTGGATTTTGCCGCTTCAAGATTTTTTTCTGTTGCCCCGGAACGGACTTCCGTCTTCTGCAGAATTCCAAGAGGAGTCCGGCAGAAAGCTAGAGCTTCTTTCGGGACACCAAAGAGAAAATAAGATTGATCTTTTTCTTCACAGACACCTTTCCGGAGTTCGATTTTTCCGGCTCCATTCTGTAAAATCCGGGCGTAATGTCCGGTAATCAAAGCCTTGCAATCCTGAGATTGAGCAAATTCTTTCAAACGTCCGAATTTGAATTTAATATTGCAGACTGCGCAGGGATTCGGCGTTAACCCGGCACTGTACTGGTGCCAGGTATGGTGCATGATCTCTTCCTTGAATTCTGCGGAAAGATCAAGGGTATGATGAACATAACCGGCTTCTTTTGCGGTCCGTTCAGCAAATTCAGCGGTTTCTCCGGCATCGGAAAAAAGGCTCATGGTAACGGTTTCGACTTGAAACCCGAAATCGCGGCACAATGCGGCTGCATATGCGGAATCGACACCGCCGCTGTAAGCAACCATCACTTTGTCGCCGGGGTTCAACCCGAAAAAAACTGTTTGAAAATCATTATTCATAAAAGCCTCCGGAGAAGAAAAAAGGACGGCTCCATTTTACCGGAAACCGTCCTTTGATTACAAGATCAGCAGATCAAAGTCCGCCGAGAGCGTTCAGGAGCAGACCGGCTGCAACAGCAGAACCGATCACACCGGAAACGTTGGGACCCATTGCGTGCATCAGCAGGAAGTTCTGGGGATCAGCTTCCAAACCGACTTTGTTGGCAACACGTGCAGCCATCGGAACAGCGGAAACACCTGCGGAACCGAGGAGCGGGTTGATCTTTTCCTTGAGGAACAGGTTCATGATCTTGGCGAAGATGATACCTGCAGCAGTACCGAAACAGAATGCAACGCAACCGAGGATCAGGATACCGAGTGTCTGCATATTCAGGAACTGGTCTGCGGAAAGTTTGGATCCGACAGAGAGTCCGAGGAAGATGGTAACGATGTTACAGAGAGCATTCTGAGCGGTCTGGTTCAAACGTTCCACAACACCGCATTCACGCATGAGGTTACCGAACATCAGCATACCGATCAGCGGAGCTGCATCAGGCAGCAGGAACGCACAGAGCAGAGTGATCAGGACGGGGAAGCAGATCTTTTCCAGTTTGTGGACCGGACGGAGCTGGCTCATTCTGATTTTCCGTTCTTTTTCGGTGGTCAGAGCGCGCATGATGGGAGGCTGAATGATCGGCACAAGTGCCATGTAACTGTACGCAGCAACAGCAATGGAACCGAGAAGTTTCGGAGAGAGCTTACTGGTCAGGTAGATAGCGGTCGGACCGTCAGCACCACCGATGATACCGATGGATGCAGCATCCTTGAGGTCGAAGTAGATTCCGCACTTGGAGAGGATCAAAGCACCGAGCAGAGCGGAGAAGATCGCGAACTGTGCAGCACCGCCAAGCAGAGCTGTTTTCGGGTTGGCGATCAGAGGACCGAAGTCTGTCATAGCTCCGACACCCATGAAGATCAGCAGCGGGAACACACCGGATTCGATACCGACCTGGTAGACCATACCGAGCAATCCATCAGGACCGGAAATTGCTGCAACAGGAATGTTGGCAAGGATCGCACCGAACCCGATGGGGAGCAGCAGCAGAGGTTCAAATTCTTTAACGATTGCAAGGTAAAGAAGAACGATACCGACGATCATCATAAGAACACGGCCGAGACCGAGCAGCCAGGTATTGGAGAAATCAGCCTTTGTCTGCTTGATCACATCATAAAGACCTGTACTGGTCCAGATTTTTCCGAAGATTTCGGAAATAGAACCGAGAGAAAGCTCTTTTCTGTTTCCTTCGTCAATGGAATCATGGGAAAGAAGTTCCGGAGCAAAGTATGCAAGGATCATTCCGGGCTGAATGGTTCCGGATGCTTCCAATGCAGGGTTCAATGCCAGAGGCAGGAAACTGTGCATGTTTTTTACTTTTGCCTTACTGCGTCCGGGAATTGTGACGATCATGATTTCACGACCGGCACTGATTTTCTGACCTTTCTGGAAGGTAACAGAATAAAGAGTTCCGGGCTTGTTGGTTTCTTTGTAAACCAGAGCATAGCGTCCATCGGGGAGCTTGTACCAGCTGAAGACTTCATCTTCATACTCAACCAGATACTGCCACTGGGTGTCTCTGACTTTGTCAAGATGTTCGCAGAAACCGGGGATCGGAAGATCAGCGAGCTGGGTTCCGATTCCGTTTTTCGGATCTTTTGCCAATTCAGCTTTGGAATTGGGGAGAGCTTTTTTGAGATCAGCTTCGCAAGCTTCTGTGCATTTTTTAGCGTCCGCCGGGATTTCGCAAATCCCGGTTTCCGGATCGCATTTGGCTTCTCCTGCAGCCATCAAACCTGCCGTTCCGAGAAGAACGGCAAGTGCAATTACGAATGTTTTCATCATATTCATTACTTGGACTCCGCGATAGAAAGAAGTGCCTGACCAGCTGTGACAACGTCTTTTTCATTGACGAGGATATCTGCGACTGTTCCTGCAGCTTCGGCTTTAACAGGGGTTTCCATCTTCATTGCTTCGAGAACCATGAGTTCATCGCCGGCAGCGACGGTATCGCCTGCCTTCACGCTGATACGGAGAACAGTACCGGGCAGCGGAGAAGCGATTTCTTTTGCATCGCCGGAAGCTGCAGCTTTGGGAGCAGCAGCACCGGTTCCGATACCGACCTTGAAGGTCTTTCCGTCAACGGTGACAGTGTCATCGGAAACAACCTGAACGTTGAAGGTTTTGCCGTCAACAGTTGCGGTGTAGGATTTATTGTCAGCCTTTGCAGCACCGGCAGCGGGTTTTTCGTCGTTGTAACGGATTCCCATGGGTTTGTCGCCCTGGAGGAACTTGAGACCTTTATCGCCGCAAGCTGCGATGATGAAAATATTTTCATCGGTAACAGGCAGGTTGTTGGCTTCGAGTTTCTTGGTTGCAGCAGCGATACCGAGTTCGGGATTTGCATCGTTGATTTCAACGACCGCCTTGGTGGTGGGTTCTTTACCGAGCTGTTCCTGAGCCCATTTGACGACCTGCGGATCGGGAGCGATCGGGGTCTTACCGAAGTAACCGAGAACCATCAAACCATAGCCCTTGGGATCAAGTTTCCAGGAACCGTCAGCATTTTTGCCCATAACGGCGTTACGGAATGCCTGCTGGAAGTAGAACTGGGAAACAGGGGTAACACTTGTACCGAAACCGCCTTTTGCAACGACTTCACGCATTTCTGCGATACATGCATCGTACTTATCGAGGCAGTTGTTGTCGCGCATCATCTGGGTATTTGCTGTGAGAGCTCCGCCGGGCATGGGGCTGAAGATGATTTCAGGGGAGACCTGCATGGATTCCGGGGGCATGAAGTATTTGCTGAGGCAATCCTTGAAGACTTTTTCGACTTTGAGAATCTTATCGGGATCGATGTCGAGAGAGTATTCAGTGCCGCGGAGTCTCTGGTACATGACGAGGATATCAGCTTCGCAGGTACCGCCGGAGAGGGGAGCCATTGCGAGGTCGATGACATCTGCACCTGCGGAGATAGCAGCGAAGTTACATGCAACTGCCATACCTGCAGTGTCATGGGTGTGGAACTGGATTTCGATGTTTGCGGGAAGCATCTGGCGTGCAGCCTTGATGGTTTCGTAAACAGTTGCCGGAGTGGAGGTTCCGGAAGCATCTTTGAATGCAACGCTGTCAAACGGAATTCCGCTATCAAGGATTTCTTTCAGTCTGTCAGCATAGAATTTGGGGGTATGAGCGTATGCTTCATTCAGTGTGGGAGCGAGTCCCATCATGGTGACGGTGACCTGGTGTTTCAGACCATGCTTGTGAATTGCGCGGCCGGAGACATCGAGGTTACGGACGTCATTGAGAGCATCGAAGTTGCGGATGGTGGTCATACCATGCTTTTTAAAGAGTTTTGCATGGAGATCAATAATATCAGAAGACTGAGAGGAAAGACCGACGACGTTGACACCGCGGGAGAGGGTCTGGAGGTTGACATCCGGACCGACGGTTGCGCGCCAGAGATCCATCATTTCAAAAGCATCTTCCTGGCAGTAGAAATAAAGGCTCTGGAAACGGGCACCGCCACCGATTTCGATGTGGTTGATTCCTGCTTCAGCAGCAGCCTTCAGAGCGGGAAGGAAGTCGTCAGTTTTGACACGGGCTCCGAGACATGACTGGAAACCGTCACGGAAGGAGCAATCCATGAATTTGATTGTCTTTGCCATTTTATTTATATCCTTTCAATATTGGTTATTTTTTGCTTGCGATAAGAGCTGCGATTGCGGCAGCGGCACGGCGTGCATTGTCATCACCGGCAGCAGCCTTCTTCTTCGGTGCGGGAGCCACGGGATCAAGACATGTCTCGATCGGTTTCAGAAGTTTTGCCATAATCTTCATGCAGATGATCATGATCACCAGGAATGAGAACACAAAGCCCATTCCGGCTGCCATCAGTTTCAATCCGTCTAAAATCGGACCCATTTTTCAACCCTTTCTTGGTTTGTTTATTTCAAGTTGTTACTTGGTTTCAATTTCACATCGCCGCAGGAAAAGTAAAGGATTTCCCCATCTTCCCGCTCTGCGATCAACCTGCCGTCTTCACTGATATCCAGAATCTTTGCAGAAAAAACTTCCCCCGATGGTGGAAGCAGATTCACAATTTTTCCGGTAATCGCATTCCGGTCCTTCCAGATGCGGTACAGTTCCGACGCATGATTATTCCCGGTAATATAATACCAATTTAAGTAAATTGCCAGTTGTTCTGTAAAATTTTTCAGATTTATTTTTTCTCCGGTTGCAACTGAAAGAGAAATTGCCGGCTGGTCTATTGCGGAAAGCTCTTCTTCTGTCAGGTTCAAATTGACACCGATTCCGCAAATAATCCCTTTCAGTTTCCCCTCCCGGATCACACCTTCACAGAGAATACCGCAAAGTTTTTTATCTCCGATAATCACATCGTTGGGCCATTTGATCACAGGTTCCAGTTGAGGATAGAGTTTTTTGACAGCTGCAACAACAGAGAGTGAAGAAACCATTGTAGCATAAAAAGGTTCATCAAAAGGTTCTTTGATCACATAAGAAGCAAAGAGGTTTCCCTCTTTAGAGATCCATTTCCTGTTCAATCTGCCGCGCCCGGCGGTTTGTTCTTTAGCGACAATGAGATCACCGTCCGACAACTCATCGAAGTGTCGGACTGCATAAGTATTTGTAGAATCAAGTGTCTCAAAAAAATGTGTCGTTCCCATGCCATGCGCCCTGTTCAAAAAAAATCTGGGTAATATAACAGGTAAAAACATTTTTTGCAAGCTGTAAATTGTGAAAAAATATCAGATTTACATCATTTATTTTCCGGAACCGTCTTGAATTTTTCGACAAAACGGGTTATATTTTCACGTAACAGATATAACAATAAAAAAAACATAGGGAATTTATTATGAAAGTAAAAGCTCTGTTGTCTGCATTTGCCGCTTTTTCGGCTCTTGCACTTGCTGCGGCTCCGGCGTTTTTTGTACCGGAACTACCGTCAAAACCTGCTCTGAATGGAAAAGATTCTGCTGTTTGGGATCATGCAAATTCCACCTACGGATTTTTTGTCCGCACGACCAAGCAGATGGAACTCCGCAGGGGGAGAACATTGTTCGGGACATATGGACCGAATTTTTATCTGAGAATCGAATCTGAACTGCCTCCGAATGGTGCACGTCTTCTCTCCAGTCAGAGACGTCACGACAGCAAAGTCTGGCATGATGACAGTGTGGAAGTCTGGGTTGCACCATCCGGAAAAGATGAATATTACCAGCTCACCATGAATCCGCTGGGAACTGTTTATGACTTGAGACATTACCGCAGCGGAAAGATTCCCGATGAAACCTGGACCAATAAGTGGAAAAAAGCCAACATTCTTGATAAAAAGAAAAACATGTGGATCGCTGAATTTGAAATTCCCGTCAAAGAGCTTGATCCCAATGGAAAAGGGTTCAAAATTCTTGTTTCAAGAAACTGGAAACGCCCTGCAAATCAGACTCCGTTTATTGTCAATGAAGCGCCGTTCAACGATCTTTCCAGATATGCTGTTCTGAAATTTTCCAAAAAAGCTCCGGCAATCAATATCAGAGACCTCGGCAAACTGGAAAAACAGCTGTTTGATCTTGATGCGCTCATCAAAAACAACAGTGGTTCCGAAAAAACTTATGAAGCCAAACTCCATTTCTTTCATGGCGATATGCCGGAAACAACAGAGGTTAAAAAACTGACAGTTGCCCCCGGAAAAACCGCAAAACTGCAGTTTCATGATAACGGCGGACATATCCATCTCCGGACAAACCATATTGCAACATTAACGATCAAAGAAGGCAGCACTCTGGTTTATGCCATGAGTCTTCCTTACAAACTTCCCTTTGATGAGGAAAACCGCTGGAAGATCAGCTCAAAAGTCAACACAAATTTCCAGTTTGCTGTTTATCCGTATCTGAAAAAAGGTACCATCCGTTTTGATGCGGAAAGCGGATTGACTCACGCTGTTGTTTCTGTGAAGAAAGCAGGTAAAATTATTGCCTCCCGGAAACTTGCTCCGTTGAAAAAGGAAAATATCTTCATCTACGAAATGCCGGAACTAAAAGATGGTACCTATGAACTGGAACTTGCCATGTTCAAAGGCAATCAGAAAGTCCGGACTTCCAAACAGACATTCAACCGGAAGGTCTTCCCCTGGGAAAACAATCAGCTCGGAATCACAGATAAAGTCTACGCTCCGTTTAAAGATCTGAAAGTTTCCGGAAATAAACTGAACACCGTAATGACAGAGTTTGCCTTTGACAAAACAGGGCTTTACAGTTCAGTGAAACCGGATGGACAGGAAATTCTGAAAGGGAAACTCAGCTATACATTCCGGACAAACAATGCTGCTGGAAAAATCATAAAAGCTGATGGAAAATTCATAAAGAAAACCGCCGCGGAATGTGTTTTTGAAGGAACGGCTGCAACCAACGCCGGATTCTCCATCAAAACTGTTGCAAAAACAGAATATGACGGATGCACCCGCTATGAAATGACACTGGCTCCGGAAAAAGGAAAATCTCCTGTCTTGAACAATTTCTATCTGGATATCCCCCTTGATGATTCCCAGATCAGACTGCTTCATGTGATCAAATCCGGACATATCCGCACGAACCCGGCGATCTATGTCCCCAAAGGCAATGGCGTTATCTGGAAAAGTACAGAAGTCAGCAATGGCGATTTCTTCGGTAACATGCACATTTACATTTGGCTTGGAGAAGTGGAACGGGGACTTTCCTGGTTTGCAGATAATGACCGTTATTTCTCCGTGGATGACAAAAAACCTGTTCAGGAAATCATCCGTGAAAACGGAAAGCTGATTCTGCGTGTTCATTTTGTGAACAAATCATTGAAACTGACTCAGCCCCGGACGATTGTATTCGGGATGCAGCCCTCCCCTGTCAAACCCATGCCCAAAGATTGGCGGAAACCGAAACTGGTGATCCCGCCCCACGGCGGTTCCAACGCATACTGGGGAATCCGTCCGGCATACGCAGGAAAATATCCTGTTAAATATGATTGGGAATATGTTGACCGCATGGTGAAAGCCCGTAAAACCGGAAAAATCGATGCGGAATACATCGAAAGTTTTATTCAGAAACATTACAGCAAACTGCCGAAAGACAGAATTGCCAACTACCGTGCACACGCTCGCGGCGGACATTACAGCATGATGGCTCAGCGCGGAATGCAGCCGACAATGCTCTATCTGGAAGAACATTGTCAGGACCAGACAACTCCGGAATGGGATACCTTCCAGGATGAATGGGGCTTAAACCGGTTCACTCCCAGAAAATGGCTGAAAGAAGAAGAATTGACCACCGGAGCACTCAGTTCTGCGGCAGGAATCGGGATCACACCGACAAAATCCTATCAGGACTTTGTCATGTGGTATGCCAGAGAATGGCTGAAACGCGGAATCGGTATTTACTGCGACAACTCATTCCCCCGGAACAGTCTTGATCCTCTGAACTCCAACGCCTATCAGCGTCCGGACGGTTCCTGGCAGACGTCTTCCGACATCTGGGATATGCGCGAATATCACAAACGTCTCTGGGTTCTGACCAAACAGATGCAGTCCTCTGTCAAATGGCCGCTGATGGTCTCTCTCCACATCACCAACGCAATGATCCTGCCCATCGTCTGCTGGACCGATATTCAGCTTGATTTGGAATGGGGCTGGGCAAGCGGGTTCAAACCGTTCCCCACGGAACTCCTGGAAATCGAAACAACCGGACGTCAGATCGGGGCTTACCCTCAGGCACACTTCCCCATCGTCGGATGCGGTCTTGTCCATGAAGATCCCACCTATCTCCGTGGAAAAATCGACGAAGCGATGGTTCGTACCGACTGGGCAATGCGTATGATTTACGGGGTTCTCCGTTATGACATGCGCGGAGAAAACTTCACCCCCATGAACAAAATCGTCAATGACTTCGGACTCGGCACAAATAAATGTCTGGTGTTTGACTACTGGAGAAAGAACTCACCTGTCATCATCACCCCGGAAGCAACCGTGAAAAATATCGTCTTGCGGAACGGAAATCAGGCGATACTGATCCTTGCTTCCTGGAACGAAAAACCGACAACTGTCAAGGTTCAATTCAAAAATTGGAAGATCCGTTCTGCCGCCGGAACCTATCCGGCAGAAACCTACTCTATCAAAAACAACAGTTTTGAACTCAAACTGGGAAAATATGGAATGCAACTCATTAAATTGGAGGTAAAATAACTATGAAAAATCATGCTCTTGCATTGCTCCTTTGCGCGGGAATGATCCCGGCAATCGCCACTGCACAGGAAGAAGATCCCCTGTACGAAAACATCATGTTCTATCACAGCTTCGATGGAACTCTGCAGCCGGATCAGGCTCGCGGAACCGATAAAATCCAGAATGGGATCCTCGTCAAAGAGAACTTTTCCTTTATTCAAGGGGTAAAAGGAAAAGCTGTCTATTGTCCTGCAAAAGACAGTTCTCTTTATTTTGTGATCAAAGACAATCTTGATTTCAGCAAACCCGGTTCTGTCAGCACCTGGATCCTGCCGAAAGCATGGACCGTTCAGACCAAAGACACCCCGAATCAGGGCAAAACAAAATGGAAAAAAACCTATTCCAACGGAGTAATCAGTACTGCTTATAATGCAAAAGGTTATGTTGTTCTTCAGCGTATGACCTCTCACGTTCCCGGCGGCAAGGACATCCTCTGGTTCGGGTTCCCCTGTTTCCAGGAAATCAAAAAATCCAACGTTTCAAAGACCTGCGATTTCCAGCTCGGAAAATGGTATCATATCGTAAAAACATGGGACGGCTTGAATTTCACTGTTTATGTCAATGGTGAAGAATTCCTCAAGACAGCTGTTCCCCACAAGATCACCAGTGACTATCTTGCCAGAACCTTCCCGATCAACATTGGAAAAGGACTTGCTGTTGATGAATATACGATCTATGACAAACAGCTTTCTGCAGAAGAAGTCAAAACGATTTACAATAAGCTCAACCCCAAGAAGTAATACAGATCATGGATTTTACCAGACTTTTCCCGGAACAGTTCCGGGCATTCGGCTGCGGACCGCTCTCTTTTTGCGTGGAGCGGTTCGGCGGTATTGACTCGATCTCTCTTCTGGATATCAGAGAATTTGAAGGAAAATTGTATCCGGACCGGCATCCGATCCCGTGGCTCCGCAGAAAAGGCGGAGGCTCCATGGGACGCCCCATGTATTCTCCGGCGATCCAATTCCGTCACGGTAAAGAACTCTTCTATCCTCTTGATCCGGTCATTTACCCCAACGGATTCACTTCAGAAAATTACGCATTGGTTCTGAGCAGAAATGCAGCTGTTTTGCAGTTCAAAGCAAAAGCCGGAGAAGTTTTCTCTGTCAACATCTCCAAATTCCACATGCGGGAAGGTGAATTTGATACATTGAAGAATCAGTGTTCCAAAATTGCCAGCGGAATCCAGTGGCTTCCGGATGAACTGCGCGGTCCCGGATTTGACCCGACCAAGCCGTTCCCGGAAAAAACAATGTTCTTCACCAGAAATCAGCCGGTCATCAGTAAAGATTCCGTGCTGTTCTCTGCGGAATGTAAATTTGTGGATTATACAAAAACAGTCTATTGGGCAATTCAGTTTCCTTTTGAAATCACTGAGCGGGAAATCCCCAATGCCTGTGAGTTCAACGGAACCATCAGAGATGAAGTTTTTGAAGTAAAATTCGGTTTCGGCGATTCTGAAGAAGAAGCGTTCAAAAATGCATCTGCAACATTTGCTGAGCTGACAGAACTTCAGCAGAAGAACTGCTCTCCAGCCCTGAATGTTACAATCGAAGGCTTGCCCGATGCCTCTGAATTCTTCCGAGTTTACCCCGGTTTTCAGAGACATCTGATAGTTACCGAAACAGATCAGGAAGCGAGCATCCGTGCGGCATCTGACAAGTTCGGTTACTTTGCGCTCTGGGATCATATTTATCCCTCCAGAGACTTCCTTGTGACCGGAGAACCGGAACGCTGCAAAAAGGCTTTGAAGTACATCATTGATTATCCCTGGGCGGAAACCTGTCCCTGGATCACTCTGCAGATCATTCTTCAGATGGATGAATATCTGGCGTACACCGGAGATATGGAATTTCTGAAAGAATCCATGCCGAAGTTCAAAGAATATTTCCGCTTCAACATGCGTTTCAGCAACAAAGAAAGCGGTTTGCTTGCAACCTCTCTGAACGTTGGCGTTGACAATTCCAAAGAAGTCGGCTTGAGCGGACTTTTCCAGGCAAGCTGTCTGAACGGATGGTGGTTCAACTTCCTCCGGACGCTGGAAAATTTTGCGGTTGAAACAGGGGATGCTGAATTGGCGGAAGAATGCAGAAAAACCGCAGACCTCGTTGAAGCCAATTATGTAAAAACATTCTTCGATGAAAAAGTGGGCTATCTCCGTGCGGCGACAGATACAAACGGGGTTCCGCCGGCGATCCAGATCTATCAGAACACCCATACTCTTGCTATGGATTACCCGCACGGGGCATGGCTTTTCCGCAACATTGTCAAGGATCTGGCAACTTATCAGGCGGAAAAACTGTATCATCCCTGCGGACATACAGCGGTCTCTGCTGACAGTGCAGTTCCCTGCGAAATGTGGAAGAGTGTTCACATGAACCAGCATAACGGACATGAATGTAAAACTGCCCGTTACGGCGGCCGTGCGGAAGAAGCGTTCCGCGTGATGGAAGGATATCTTTCCTACTTCAAGAAATATAGATCTGCAGTGGAAACCTTCAATCTTTCCGGCTGCGACGGGGATGCAAATCAGCTTTCCAGCTGGCAGGCATTTTCAGCTACGGCAGCTGTTCAGGCGATGATGGGCGGTATTGCCGGATGGTTCATCCACAGAGGCGGCTTCTACTGGCTCCCTGCAGACGGTCCCCAAACGACCTTTGACCGTTTGAACGGAAAAGTTCTGACTGTTTCCGGAAAAGGAAAATATGCTGTTGGTTTGCAGGGCATTCCCGGAACATTGCAGGAACCGGCAGACCGGAAAATGGACCAGCTGACGGTTATCCGTCAAGCAGAAATGCCGGCTCACCCGGTTCTGATCTGTGCCATCGGACTTCCTGTTTCTGGTGTGAAAGTGGAAGGAACAAAACTGTCATTCCGGGCTGATTCAGCGGTGAGAACACCTGTCAGAGTTTTTGTGCCGAACAAGCCAAAACTCACGATCAACGGAAGAGAGTGTGAATTTGAATGGTATGAAGAGGAACAGATCATCTGGTTCGATCATGCTTTCAATAAAGGAGATATCTGCGAAATCTCTCTCTGAAAAACAGAAAAATAAAATTATTGATGTATAAAGACAGTCTGTAGAACGATTCTCAGACTGTCTTTTTTTGCTTTTTTCTTAGCTCTGTTCCCAACAAAGGTTGTTACTTGAGGAGGGGAAAAGGCCCTTTTTAGAAAAAGTCCTTTTTCTCCTCCTCAACTTGTCACGGCGCAACCTGAAAGGCGAAGACGGAACTCCACCCCTTTCTAGTCCTCCGGAGCCTTGTGCGGAGGAGGATTCCCAAACCTTTTTGCGGCATTCCGATTTTTGCTGTGCAAAAATCAAATTACCTCTTGAAAAAATAAAAAAAATCTGTATATTTTAAATAGGAAAAAAAATAAAGGACAAAAGGAAGATTATGTTGACAGTCAAGCGATATTTTCCGTTGCGGCACATTCATAAAGGTGCTGAGCTTGGAAACGGTTATACAGGAGAAATGATTTGGGGAGATGGAAACATCCTGAATATCACACTGGGGTGTGCCAATCTTTGGGATCACCGCGGTGGAATGGAATGGGAAGAACATCAAAGTTATCAGGCAATCCGGGAACGGCTCGAGGCCGGAGACCTTCAGAAAGTCAATGAACTTTTTGCAGCCAAACCGACCGGTACGGCAAAATGTCCGTCTCTGATTCCCGCAGGACGTTTGGTCATCACCCTGCCCGGCAATGCGGAACTGCTTCGTTATGAGCAGGAAATCGAAACCGGATGTACCAGAATTTTCTATGAGTTCAACAACGAAGAAAAAGTGCTGGAGTTTCATGCTGATATGACCATGAAAGAGGCAATTTCCGGAAAAGGATTGGACTCTTCCATGAAATTGAAGTTGCATCCGGCTTTTGAACTTTGCGATGAGATGCCCCAAAGTGAAAAAGCTCCCCAGAACGGAATGGTCTCCCGTGGTTTTCAACCGCCGGAAAAATTCACTTTTGGTAACGGGGAAGCGTTCTTCCAGGCCATGCCGGCAGATCCGTCTTACGCCCTGCTCTATCGCAGAGATGAAGATTCCTTTACGCTCAGTTTCCGCAGAAATACAGAAAATCATTTTGAATCTGAAATCAGAAACCTTCTTTCCTTTGAAGAGATTGCAGAAAGTTCCCGGAACTGGTGGAAAAATTACTGGACAGATATTCCCGTAATAAAAACAGAAAATGCCGAAGTGGAAGAAGTTTATTATCATGGTCTTTATAAATACGGTATCATCACCAATCCTGCCGGAGTAACGCCCGGATTGCAGGGGCCCTGGATAGAAGATAATATGCTCCCGCCCTGGTCCGGAGACTATCATTTCAATATCAACGTTCAGCTCTGCAATATGCCCGGTTTGAAAGCCGGAAAATTTGAAAATCTGAAAATGCTGTTCGATATGGTTCTTTCCTGGAAAGAAAAACTCCGCAAAAATGCAAAATATTTCCTCGGAATCGACAATGGGTATATGCTGCCGCATGCAGTGGATGACCGCGGAGTCTGTATGGGCGGATTCTGGACAGGAAGTATTGACCACGCCTGTTCCGCATGGGTTGCCATGATGATGGCGGATTACTGTAAATACAGCGGGGACAGAGAATTTCTTGAAAAAGAAGTTTATGATTTCATGTGCGGCGTCATGCGGGTCTATTACAATATGCTGGATAAAAAGGAAGATGGAACACTGGAATTGCCTGTTTCCATCTCACCGGAATACCGTGGAAGCACTATTGATTCCTGGGGAAAAAATGCAAGTTTTCAGTTGGCGGCACTCCATCGTTTGAACAGAGAGCTGCTCGAAACAGCTCAACTCCTCGGAAAAAAACCGGATCCGTCATGGCTGAAAATTGAAGAAAAATTGCCGAAGACCTGTCTGGTCAACGGGGAAATTGCTCTCTGGGATGGACTTCTAATCGAACGCAGCCACCGTCACCACTCACATCTGGCGGGACTTTGCCCCTTTGATGTAATTGATCCTCTTGCAGATGAATGGAAAAAAATCATAGAAGATACCCTGGAACGCTGGTTCCATCTTGGCTGGGGCGAATGGGCAGGCTGGAGCATGGGTTGGGCTTCTCAAATCCATACCCGTATCGGAAACGGCGTCTCTGCTGAATTGCTGATCAAACTCTGGAAAGAATGTTTCACCAATGAAGGCGGTGGTTCCCAGCATGATGCTGTGATTCCCGGTTTGACGATCATCTGCCGCAGACAATGGCTCATGCAGATCGACGGTTTTATGGGTGCGCTCGCTGCTGTGCAGGATCAGTTCCTCCATGCGCAAAATGGTATCATCAGAGTTTTCTTCGGAGTTCCCGACCGGGTCCGGAATACCTCTTTTGAACGGATGTTTGCGCCCGGAGGATTCCGGATCAGCGGAACGATCGAATACAAAAAACCGCTGACGATAAAGGTTGAAGCAACAAGAGACGCATTGTTGAAAATTCAAACAAAAACAAGTCAGGTCTTTGAACAGAATATGAAAAAAGGTGAAACGCTGATTCTTGTACAAAAAGAAAATATGCTGATCACGTTGTAAATCAGGAAGGAACCTGTAAATGTCTGAAAAGAAAAATTGGAAAGCAGATTTCTGCGTTGTAGGTGCAGGCTTGGCGGGGATGTGTGCAGCACTCTCTGCGGCAAGACACGGAGCAAACGTTGTCGTTATGCATGACCGTCCGATTCCGGGTGGAAATGCCTCCAGTGAAATCAGAATGTGGGTCTGCGGTGCTCATGGAAAAGATCTCCGGGAAACAGGTCTCGTGGAAGAACTTCTTCTGGAAAATCTCTACCGCAATCCGGGTGCTGTTCCTGCCGTTTGGGACAGTATTCTCTACGGTTCTCTCGAATATGCGGAAAATATCAAACTTCTGCTCAACTGCAGCTGCCAGACTGTAAAAATGAATCCCGATGGAAGTATTGCTTCCGTTACCGGGTATCAGACGACAACGCAAACATTCCATACAGTGAAAGCAGATTATTTTGCTGACTGTTCCGGGGACAGTGTACTTGCACCTCTGACCGGTGCGGAATACCGTCACGGCAGAGAAAGCTGCAAAGAATTCGATGAATCCATCGAACCGGAAAAAGCTGATGATCATACCATGGGCAACAGCTGTCTTTTCCAGGCAAGACAGCTCAAGAAAAAGGTCAAATTCACCCCGCCGCCCTGGGCAAAGAAATTCCGCAAACCGGAAGATATTCCGCCGTTCCGCAATACAAAACTGGAAGGTTTGGAAAACTTCTGGTGGATGGAAACCGGAGGACTGGAAAATACCATCCGTGATTCAGAAAAAATCAGACGGGACCTTCTGGAACTTGCCTTCGGAATCTGGGATTACATCAAAAACTATTCTCCGGAAGCAGAAAAAAACGCTTATTGGGAACTTGACTGGGTTGGATTCCTCCCCGGAAAACGGGAAAGCCGCAGATATGTCGGCGATTACATCATGAATCAGAATGATGTCCGCGGCTGCGGAAAGTTTGAAGATACCATTGCTTACGGCGGCTGGTCCATGGATGACCACAATCCTGCCGGATTCTATACGCAGGAAAAGCCCACGATTTTCCATCCGGCGCCCTCCCCTTACGGAATCCCCTACCGTGCGCTCTATTCCAAAAATATTCCGAACCTGTTTTTTGCCGGACGGAATATCAGTGTCAGTCATGCGGCGTTGAGTTCTACCCGCGTGATGGCAACCTGTGCAACGCTTGGTCAGGCCTGCGGAACTGCGGCGGCTATCGCAATCGAAGAAAAAATTTCTCCCAGAGATGTCGGTAAAAAACACCTCAAACGTCTTCAGCAGACTCTGATGGAAGATGATTGTTTCCTGCCCGGTTTCAGGAGAGAAATTCCGGAACTTTCCCGGAAAGCTGCTTTGACGGTTTCCAACGGAGCTGATGCGGATGTTCTGCGGGATGGTTTTGACCGGAATATTGAAGATGTCTGTCACAGATGGAATTGCAAAAAAGGCGATTCAGCGGAATACCGTTTTGATCAACCGCAAAAGATCAGCCGGATCCGTATTGTATTTGACAGTGATCTGAGCCGTCCGGAGAAGAATATTGTAGCATTGCGAACCACAACTCAGCCGGAATTGAAATTGCCGTCAACTCTGATCAAAAATTTTGATCTTGCATGGCTGTCTGCTGACGGAAAATGGCATACGCTCGAAAAAGTCCGGAACAACTGGAAACGTCTGTTTGTTTCTGATGACTTGAAGCTTGAAGCTGTTGCGGTGAAATTAACCATTCTCAGCGGCTGGGGAGATAACCCCGGAGTCTTCTCCTGGGATATTGCATAAATATTTTGAAAAGTTTTGGGGACTGTTGCAAAACTCATATACAAAGTATCCGTTTCCAACCGGATATTTTGTATAGAGTTTACCGGGAGGAATATGGTAACGGAACCGACTTTTTTCCAAAAGCTCTGTTCCCAACATGGGTAGGTAATTTAAGCAGATAATTCGATCAATTATCTTAATTGGTATATCTGGTTGAATCAGACCGCAAAAATGATGTTTGATGCCAGAAGTGATAATATGCTGGATTCAGCAATCCAGCATCCGTTTACAATAACTGATGCTGAAATACATCAAAAAGAAGCATTGCCTATAGCGGCGTGATATTTTTTATTCTTTCATTTGAAAAATATATTTTATAGGCTATATTACAGACAGAGCATTACTGTAAGTTAGACCGCTTGATATAATATCGGGTTGGCATGTAATGCTCACTTTTTCTACATAAATATCCACTTTATTTTTGGTGTTGCTTCATTATTGTCTGGATTTGGATTTTTCTTGCTTCTTTCAATTTGAATAGGAGTTGGCATTAAAACATGTATTTTTATGTGATACGATCTAGTACCAATTGTTATGTCAGTTCCAAAAAACTTGTTATCATAGGATTATGTTCTGCCTGCTGTTCCACTCTACTTATATAATTATACAAAGAATATAAACAAAAAAATACTTTGGATTTTTAGTCCAGAGTATCTGTATAATTAGTTATCAACCTATATTGGGAACAGAGCCTATTTTTATGGATTCTGCTCCTGACCGCTGGGGGAGACGACTTATGCTCCGCCGGGAGTCGATCCGTGCCAATAAAGCCGGAGTCAGATTCGGCGTGGGAATTCGTAACTATGAAGATGGCACAGGCGTGCAAACTGAATGTCCCGGAACATAAATTGGAAAAATTCTCCAAATATGGCTCCACTTTTCTGGTTAAACGGTTTGACCGGCATAATGGCAAGCGGATTCATTTTGCGTCTGCCATGACTTTGCTGGGAAAAACAGATGGTGCAGATGCATTGGATGGCAGCAGTTATCTTGAGCTTGCAGAATTCATTATGCATTACTCTCAACAGTTTTTTCAAGTTTTATGTCGTATAAACCGTAATTTCTTCACTGTTTATAGAAAATAATGTTATTTTGCATATTCAGTAATGAACCATCAAAAAATTCAGTGATTCTGTATAGTCCTGGGATTTTTATGGGATATCTGTGGAAAAAAGTCATAATATTCTGAAAAAAGTAGAATCTCAGACTTGAAAAAATGGAATATGATGCTAAATTATAGTTTTCAGTGCCCTGGTAGCTCAGAGGATAGAGCAACTGCCTTCTAAGCAGTGGGTCGTGGGTTCGATCCCCGCCCGGGGCACCATTTTTACGCTCAAAAGAGCCTTTTGAAGTACCATTAAGTACCGTTCAAAAGGCTCTTTTCATATTCCAACAGCTCTCTTGGGCTCTCTTTGATACTCAAATATATTTACCGGAACAGGTTTCAATTTATTTTATGGTATGAAAACCAATTTTTGAAGGTGTTTTTATGGCTATTAAATCTGTTCGTTTGAGTGTTGGCTCAATCTTTCCCAAAGGTCCCGGCAAAATATACTTTTACCGTTATCAAGTTGACGGACACCGCAAAACCGTCAGTTTGCAAACAACTAACCGTGCCGAAGCATTACGCAAGGCAGAAGAGTTTATCCCGATCATCAAGGCTACTTCTGCTGAAATTGTAGCCGCCCACGTTCAGCAGGCAAAAGGTTTTGCTACCGCCAAACGGGATTTGCCCTTAAGCGGCGTCTGGGATTATTATTCGATGCACCCTGACCGAGCCAATCCGGCAACAATCCATGAGCAGCTGCAATATAAGACTTCACTGATGGAGTTTATCCATTTTCTCAAAAATCCCTCTGTACCGGTTCGCAATATTACTTTTCAGGACACGGAAAACTTTGCCAAACATCTCCGTAAAACCGATATTGCAGTTTCCACCCATAACCGGAAAATCAAACGCCTCCGCAAAATCTTTTCCACCTTGTCCGACTTCCGGGATGATGAAAATCCTTTCCGCACCATTCTCTTTCGACGAGAGCGTGAAGAACAGAATATAGGAGTTCGCCGCTTGGCATTTTCCCGTGAACAGGAGCAGCAGTTGCGGGATGTGTTGGCAGATGATATTCACCAGGTCATCAACAAGCCGGAAATCCGGGTGGTCTATTATCTGGGAATGTTTACCGGTCAACGGTTGAAAGATTGTGTATTGTTACAATGGCACAGTGTCGATATGGAACGGCGGCGAATTTGGGTCAAACAGTTCAAAACCGGTAAAGAGGTAACTATCCCTATCGCCGATGAGCTTTTTGAAGTGCTTCAGCTTGCAAAAGCGTGGCAATGTAATAATTATGTCTGCCCCAAAACTGCCGGGCGTTACAACCGACTTGATAATGACGGTAAAAATATCGGTAACAATCTGGTTAATCTGGATGTTTTGCGGGTTATCCGGTGGATCGGCGTTGAACCATCTCTGCCGGTTCCCGGTCGCAAACGGCGGGTTACTCAATATGGTTTCCACTCTCTGCGGCATACCTTTGCCAGTCATTGTGCTGAAGCGGGAGTGCCTAAAGCGGTACTGCTTTCCATCCTCGGAACGGATTCAGAAATCGCCGACAAATATTATACCCATATCGGCGAAGAAGCCCAACTCCGGGCAATCGAAGCCGTTTGCGGTAATATGGTCATTTCTGCCAACGAGAGAATCCGGGAAGCTTTGAAATACCTTGCCACTCTGCCGGATTCAGAAATCCGCCAAAATCTGGAAAATATTCTGAAAACGGCATAAATCCCCACTTTCTGCAAAAAATCGCAATTTTTTTGAAAAGTACCCGTTGACCGTGCCCTGTTTCCCTGTATATATAATATAGGGGCAAATTATATATTGATTTCAGAAGGATCTTCAGAGAGTATGAATTTTATTATATCTGTGTTGCGGTATCGGACAGAAGTGCCGACCATCCGGCGTTTAAAGGGGAATGCGTTGGATTTTTCCAGTTTCTTAAAGTTGGAAAATCCGATGCCGAGCATTTCAGCGGCTTCTTTCTGGTCGATAAGTTTCGGCATAATTACCGGCAGTTCTTCTCCTTTTTGGGCAAGATATGACAAATGGGCGATAATTTCCCTTTCTTCCGGAATGGTCAATACTCCATTTTCTGCCAGTGGCTGCAGCAGTTTTGCGATCAATTTTACGGTATTGAGACGGATTTGGGTTGCCATATTGAAATTCCTCCAATTCGTTGTACTTCTGTCGAAAAATTTTTACGCTCAATTTTTCCTGAAAATGCCGGGGGTTTTTAGATTTTGCTATTATATAAAATAAAATTATAAGAGATTTCAATATAAAAATGGAGAAAAATCATGGGTAGAGTCATTGTTATCAAAGAAAGAATGTATGAGGAATTTATCATCCAGCAGGGAGCAGCCGGAGCAAGAAAAGAGATATTGGAGGCTATCTGCCAAATTTACCGGGATATGTGGATCAAATGCTCAAAAAGACTCTATGTCTGCCACTTTACAGTACATCTGGAACCGCGTTACAAAAATCAGGCAAACGACTTTATCAGTGGGACAATGCAAAGTTGGAGACGGACTCTCCAAAACCGTAAAATCAAAGCGGAGTATATATGGGCAAGTGAAATCGGAGAGTTATCCTGCGATCAACACAGCCATTTCCATATATTCACCATTGTTCATGGAAAATATCTGCAATCGGCGATGAAAATTTCTGAACATCTCAATAAACTTATTTCCAGACGGTTGGGAAAAGATAGTCACGTCTTCCATATCAATCCGCCGCAACAGGGAAACAGTTTCCGTATGGGCAAGAAAGTCACCGGCAAACTCTATAATCTGGATGATGCTGTCTACTGGACAAGTTATATTGCCAAAGTTGCGACCAAATTTTCCCCGTTTATGCAAAAGAGTTTCAGCTGTTCCAAAGGTTTTCTAGAAGGTGTCACTCCGGAAGTCAAACAAATGCTGCAACTGACCAAAAACAATGCCGAATGGTTTGCTTGGGGAGGCAGTCACCTCAACTGGGAAAAGATTCTCAACTTCAATCCTGCTACCGGCAAACCTTTCACGGCAGAGAACGGCACAGAAAACTATCTCTCTTGTACAGAAGCCCTTTACCCGTATGGCAAGGGTGGATTAAATTTAACAGCCCCTTTCTGTGCAAAAAAGATACCTTCGTGACCGCATAAAGCCTCAGTAATTGACCGGAATAATTTTACCGTGTATGATAAAACGGTGCTGGCAAGTTCCGCTTCGGGCAGTAAAATCATGCGATACACAGAGAATGTTACTTGAAAAATCACGTTTGTGGTGTAAATTATATTCACTACACCAAACGAAAGGATTTTGATGGTAAAAAACTGAAATTTGATAATTTGAACTTCTGAAAATCAAATAATGTAGGCCACACAAAGAAACTAGCAATTTCAAACGCAATGGCCGTGCCGCATGATGTGTGTCAATAAGGATTGACGCATTTTCGTGTTTTGTCGTTGCGTGGGCTTGCTAGTGCCTTTTGTGTGACAGAATACCGGGGATGCGTCTTTTTTATTGCCGTTTTCCCGGAAAACAAGAAAGGACATATCATGGACGAGTCAACGAGTAAGTGCAAATTTTGCGGAGAAAAAATATTTTCTCCTGAAGAGGCGTGTCCGCATTGTGGGAAATATGAAAAAGGTCGTCTGATCATTACCCAATCCGGTTGGTTACAGAAATTCGAACCCAAAGAACCGGTCATTGGAGATGGTTGGTATCTTTATGATCACGCCAAAGAAGATAAGAAGCAGTTCCAAAAAAATATGGAATGCATTTGCGAATTATTGCGTCAGGGAGA
>JAFVTF010000045.1 GCA_017503375.1 Lentisphaeria bacterium
AAGCAAGCAAGCAAGCCTTTATTTTTTAAATAAAGGCTTGCTTCAATCCGCCCGTAATATTTTCCCTGTCATTTCTTACAACCTAAATCTATTGAAAAGCCTGTCCCTCTCAGGGGATGGGCTTTTTGTTTTTAATTTTAACAATAGGAGTGTAAAATGAACAATCCCCCCCCGCAGTCGGAAAATCAACCACAGCAAACTGTACCACAAGTCGCACCGATGCCGACAACACCGCAAGGTGAGCCACAAACACCGCAGACAGCTGTTCCACCTCCGTCGGCTCAATTTAATCAGAATTTTCAAAATCAATTTGGTGGAGGAACTCCCAAATCTTTGCCGAAAGGCTTGTTGAAAATAATCGGAATTTCCGTTGCAGCTTTGCTATTGATTATTGGTATCATTATTACAGTTGTTATCATAACCGACCCCGGGTATGACTTGGATGGAACTGTTATTGTCAAAGTAGATAAAGACCGGAAAGAAATTGTTATCCGGGAAGGTGTCACCGGGATTGCCAAGGGAGCATTTGCTCATTGCGGCAGTTTGGAACAGATTACCATACCTGCAAGCTTGAAAAATATTGAAGCCAGAGAATTTTATGATTGTGTTGGATTGAAAAAGACAACTATATTTACTCAAGGTGGCTCCGACCTCAGTAATTTGGGAGAAGCTTTCCGAGGAGACTATAAAGGTGATATTCACATTGTAATTCCTGAAGGGACAACTGAAATAAAAAAAAGGGCATTTTATAAGGTCGGTGATCTGGTGAAAAGCATCACAATTCCGAGCAGCGTAACCAGTATCGGAGAGGACTCATTTTCCGGGTGCAGTGGGCTGACGAGTGTAACAATTCCGAATAAAGTGACCAGTATTGGGAAGTTTGCGTTTTCCGACTGCACAAGCTTGACGAGTGTGACAATTCCGAATAAAGTGACCAGTATTGGGAAGTTTGCGTTTTCCGGGTGCAAAAACTTGACAAGTGTGACAATTCCGGATAATGTGACCAGTATCGGAGAGGGAACGTTTTCCGGGTGCAAAAACTTGACGAGTGTGACAATTCCGGATAATGTGACCAGTATCGGAGAGGGAACGTTTTCCGGGTGCAAAAACTTGACGAGTGTGACAATTCCGAATAAAGTGACCAGTATCGAAGCGTTTACGTTTTCCGACTGCACAAGCTTGACGAGTGTGACAATTCCGAATAAAGTGACCAGTATTGGGGAGGACGCGTTCCTTGGATGTGTAAATTTGAAGAATATTACGCTTCCGAACAGCGTGACCAGTATTGGGAAGGAAGCGTTTGCAAAAAGTGGTTTGACCAGTATCACGATTCCGAGCAGTGTAAAACATATTGGATATCGGGCGTTTTTATGGTGTAATGGTTTGAAAACAGTCATTCATCATATAGATAAATCATCTGTTGGTTCATTTGTACAAAATGTATTGCCTTCCGGTTATAACGGAACATGGCAGGTAATAATTGCTGACGGCATAACTCGTATTAATGATAAAGAGTTTGCCGGCTGCTCAAACTTGACGGGCATAAAGCTTCCGAACAGCCTAACCAGTATTGGGAAACAGGCATTTTATGGGTGTAAAAACTTAAAGAGTATTACGCTTCCGAACAATGTGAGAAAAATTGGGGAAGAGGCTTTTATTGAATGCTTTAGTTTGACGAGCATTAAGATCCCGAATAGCATAACCAGTATTGAAAATCTAACATTTGCTGATTGCAAAAACTTAACAAGTGTCTCGATCCCGAATGGCGTGATCAGTATTGGATTTCAGGCGTTTTATGGATGTGAAAACTTGAAGAATATTACGCTTCCGAACAGCGTGAGAAGTATTAGGAACGGGGCATTCGCTAAATGCAGCAGCTTAACGAGCGTCACGATCCCGAATGGCGTGCCCAGTATTGGTGAAGCGATGTTCGCCTATTGTAGTAGCTTGAAGAGCGTAATAATCCCGACCAGCGTAAAAAGTATTGGTGATAAGGCGTTCGTTGGTTGCAAAAATTTGATGAGCATCACGATTCCGAATGGCATGATCAATATCGGGAAAATGGCGTTTGCTGATTGCAAAAAATTAACAAATATCACGATCCCGAATGGGGTGACCAGTATCGGAGAGTTTGCTTTTTATGGGAATGAAAACTTGAAGAGTATTACGCTCCCGAACAGTGTAGAAAGTATTGGTGATAAGGCGTTTGTTGGTTGCAAAAATTTGACGAGCATCACGATTCCGAATGGCGTAAAAAAAATTGGCGATAGGACGTTTCATGGATGTACAAACTTGAAGAATGTCACGATCCCGAATGGAGTAGAAAGTATTGGCGATGGGACATTTTATGGATGTACAAACTTGAGGAGTGTCACGCTCCCGGACAGTGTGAGAAATATTGGGGAAGAGGCTTTTTCCCGCTCTGGTTTGACGAGTATCAAACTTCCAAACCGCTTAACCATAATTGATGAAAAAACTTTTTCTCGGTGCTACTATTTAAAGAGCATCACAATTCCGACTAGCGTCTATTTGATTCGTCAAGAAGCTTTTTCTTGGTGCGGTTTAACGAGTGTTACGATTCCCAAAAGCGTAACCAATATTAATGATAATGCGTTTCTTGGATGTGCTGCGTTATCAAGTGTGAAGATTTTGAATCGTGGACTTCTTTTGCGTAATGCGTTTTCTCAATGCAACAAATTGTCAGATGATATGATCAAGTACGAATGATATGATCCAGTGATAAATAAAAGGAGAAATATTTACGGTATTACCGCAAGGAACCGGGGTTATCCGCTGTGATTAGAAATTATTCATGAACTGGATGATCGGACGGATCGGACTTATTGGACAGGTCCGATTCGTCCAATTTGTCCGATTTTGTTTTTCCGAAAAAAACAACTCCAGAGTGGCATAGGCTCTGAAGGAGCCGTCAGAACAAAGCCCAGAGTGAGCAGTCTGAAGAACCGCGCTGCTCTGGGGAGCTTCATAAAAGTTATTCATAAGCCCAGAAAGGGCGACAGAAACAATCCTCTTTAATGTTTTTTCTATCTTCATTCTGTCCCGGCGGAGCCGAAGTGCGGAGTGGCATTTTCAAAGAACGGGCTGGGGAAGGTACGGATGGGTACGGATGGGTGCGGATAAGTACGGAAATTGCGCTAGGGTGCACGATGAACAGCTGTTTGTAGGACCTATGTTTGTAGGACCTATAAAACCTATTGAAACCTATACCAGATTTCCCCATCACGGAGGAACCGAGGGAGGTGCCTTGCCCAACGACAGGCTGGGGAGGTACGGATAGGTACGGATGGGTACGGAGTTTGCGCCGGGGTACACAAAGACTAGCCTTGCGATAAAACCTTTCTCCGCCCGCTTTCTCCCAGTGTTCCCAGAGTTCCCTGTAATCCAGGCCCCCAGGTTGAATAGCGAAAAAAAACTTTTCCCGCTCATCCCGCGGAGACTCCGCACAAAAGCATATTTTCAAGGCTCTGTTCACAATAAAGGTTGGTACTTGAGGAGGGGAAAAAGACCTTTTGAGGAAAGGTCTGAACTCCACCCCTTTTTCCCAAACCTTTTTGCGGCATTCCGATTTTTGCGGCACAAAAATCAAAATGCCATCTTAAAGTTAAGTAGAAGGATTTACCAACCTATATGAGGAACAGAGCCTAAAGTTTTAATAGTAGAAGGTTTACCAACCCTATGGGGAACAGAGCTTTTTTTTAGGATTTCCTTGACAAATGAAAAAATGTTGCTATATTTAAATGAAAGTGTTTTTTTATACAGAAAAGAAAACGTTTTACTAAACAACTTATCGTTGGAAAACAACGGGGAAGAAGGTGTATTCATGAGAAAGAAAAAGTTCACTTTGATTGAATTGCTTGTTGTGATTGCGATTATTGCAATTCTTGCCGGTATGTTATTGCCTGCATTGAACAATTCCAGAGAAAAAAGCAGAAGCGCATCCTGCCAGAATTTGCTGAAACAATGGGGGCTTGGAATGTCTCAGTATGCCGAAGCAAATGAGTATTTCCCGATGCAATACGGTTTTACTACAACATGGTATCAGGGGTGCACCCCTTGGGATGAACTGCTGATCCCGTTTTTGGGGATCGGAAAGAAGGGCTCCTACGGTCCGAATTATATCAGTAAAGAGACCTTGGGTTATCTTGTCTGTCCGAACAGCAGAAGTCCTGTTAAGAAAAGAAATGGTTCAACTGCTGACAACGGATACAGTTATCAGGTCAATGGAACGGTTGCCTATTATGCCATCAAACCTTCCCGTGTCAGACGGATTTCTGAACGCAGTTTGATCGGTGAATCTTTCCAGGAAATGAGTCTTTTCATTGCTGCTCAGAATCCGGGAGGACCTTTTGACGGTTTACCGGAACACAGTCATATTCTGAACCGTCATGGACAGCAGAGTAATGTTCTTTATATGGATGGTCATGTCGGTGCCAGAGATGGAAGAAAGATTCACTGGGATAATCCGACAAACTCTTATGCTGACCGTATATTCCTTGTTTATAAGGGGGATTTGTGATGAGTTTTTCTTTAAAAATGATTACCGGTGCTTTTGCAGCCTGTTTCATCCTTCCGGCTTTGCAATCCGCAAATTTGCCTGAATTGTATTTCAATCCGCCGCCCCGGGAAATCCGGATCGGAAAAGAGATGTCTGACGTTGTAAAAAACGGCAGGAGCGAACTGGAAATCGTTGCCCCGAAAGCTGCCGGCGGCGTGGTGAAATACTCTGCAGAAGAATTGCAGAAATTCCTTCAGCAGTCGACCGGAGCTAAAATCCCGGTTGTAGAGAAACGTTCCGGTGCAAAATATGCGGTCATTCTCGGTGATACTCCCGAATTCCGCAAGGCTTTCCCGAAAATCGATCCCGCTGAAATCACCCTTGACGGTTTTTATACTCTCCGGAAAGGAAATGATATCTTTATTGTCGGCAGAGACGATAAAGGAAATAAAATGCAGGATTTTCTGAAGGTTATCAGCGGTTCCTGGTGGGGACACACCTTTTTTGAACGCGGAACTCTTTTCGGAGTCTATGATTTTCTGGAACGTTTTGCCGGAGTCCGCTTCTTTTTCGATGGCGATATCGGAACCGTCGTTCCCAAAAATCCAACGCTGAAAATCCCGGTTTCTCTCCATATCTTTGACCGTCCGGACTTTACCAGCCGGAAGACTTCATGGTATGTGGGCAGACGTGTCAAGGATGAATGGTATAATGATGACGATCCGGTCTATGCAAGCAACCGGAACTATCTCCGCTGGCGTTTGGAAACCCGCTCCATCCCCAATTGTCACGGCTTGGCACAGCTTGCATTGCAGCATCGTTTTGCAAAATCCAAACCGGAAATGTTTGCCATGTGGGAAAATGGAAAACGTTCTCCCGGAAAAGTCGCCAATCATGGAGCTCAGCTCTGTATGAGCAGCAAAGTGATGCGTGATGAGGCGTACAAAGATGTCAAATCATTCCTGACCGGAGAAAGTGCCAAAGTGCGCGGTGTTTCTTTGAATGGACGTGATATTTATTGGCCCGGCGCAGGATTCCAGCCCGGTTTCGCCAACGTTATGCCCCAGGATGCTTTTTTCAAATGCCGCTGCGCTGATTGCAGAAAATATTTTGATAAGGGAAGTGTGGCATCTTCCAATCTGATTTGGGAAATGACCGCTGATATTGCCAATCGTGCCAAAAAGGATAATCTTCCCGGTTACATCACTCAGATGGCTTATCATTTCTATAAAGTGATCCCGGAAACAGAAATCCCCGACAATGTGCTTGTAATGGTTGCTCAGCCCGGACCGTGGCGCGATGGAAAATCATTTCAGGCTTCTGACGATAAAAATCTGCGGGATTGGGTTGTCAAAGCAAAACGGAAAATTGCATTCTGGAACTACTGTATCAATAACAGCAAATGGGGCGAACACTACGGAATCGAAGGGATGCCTCACACAACTCCCCGCGCCATCGCAAAATATTATCAGCGGCACAAAGATATTTTCTATGGCGGTTTTCTGGAATGTGAAGCCAAACACTTTATCTGGGGCGTGCCGAATATCTATGTCGCAACAAGAATGTTCTGGAATGCCGGACAGGATATTGAGGCACTGCTGAAGGATTTTTACAGCAAGCTCTTCGGAGCAGCAGCTCCGGATATGGAAGAATTCTTTACTGCTGTGGAAGAAAAATGGATCCGTAACCGGAAGGAAGTTGATACTCCAATGGGACCTCAGGCGATCCCCGTGACAAAATATGCTGTCTGGACTCAGATCTATCCTCCGAAAGAGGTGAAACGTCTGGCAGCTCTGTTTGACCGTGCAGAAGCAAAAGTCAAAAATGATTCCGATTCTTTGAAACGGGTGAAATTCTTCCGGGAAAAATTCCTCAACGTTATAGAAAAACATTCTGCTGAGTACATCAAACAGCAAAATGCCGGAAAGGAAGTTGTTCTGCCTGTTCAGAAACGTACTCCTGTTGCTCTTGATAAACCGATCCGTGTCGCCGGAAAAACCGCTTATCTCCGTTCTGTAAAATCTCCGGTTACGGATGTTCAGACAACTGTGATTGCTCAGAAGAATAATGAAAATCTTTACTTCATCATTCGCTGTGAAGATCATGAAATGAATAAACTTCAGATATCTTCCGGAGATGCTGTAAAGAAAAATTTCTGGAGAGAAGCTCTGGTGGAATTGTTCCTGAATCCTTCCTGCGACCGCTTGACCTATTATCATATTGCGGTTCATCCCAGCGGCGTTTTTGAAGCAACTGCTCATCCGGAACGGAAACCGTGGAAAGGAAAAGTCAAAGTTAAAACTGTAAAAGGAAGTGATTTCTGGGCGGCTGAAGTGACGATTCCGCTGAAGGAACTGGGTAAGATGGAAAAGGAATTTCCGTTCAATGTTGCCTATAACCGTCAGCTTGTAAACGAAGATCCCTACAGCAGAACCTTCTCATGGAGTCCGTTTATTATTGACAACTTCCATGCGATTGACCGGTTCGGTGTGCTGGTGATTGATCCGGAATGGAAAGATACCAATATTATAAGGGATTGGAATTTTGAAGCGGAACTGGCTGAAGATCGTATTGGAGCATGGTTTGCGCGTTACCCGGCAGATCCGGAGTTTGTCGGAGCTATTGAGCCGGATTTCAGCACCTTTATCACAGGCGGACAGTCTCTTCATTTGAAGATGGAAAAAGGAAAAAGTGTTGCCGCATCCCAGAACTTCAAATTGAAGCCCGGAACAGAATATACCTTTTCTTACTGGATCAAAAATGATATTGCTCCGTCTTCCGGCGTCAATGCCGTTGTCAATGTCGGACGGAATATTTTCATGCCGGAACTTCAGATCCGCGGAAAAGCCGCATGGCATAAAAGAAGTTACACATTCAAAACCCCGGAAAATTTCAACGGAAACGCAAATGTCCGTTTCGTGATATTGCGTCCGAATGCAGAAATCTGGATCGATAATGTCCGGATCGAAGAGAAAAAATAACCTTAATACAGGGAGATAGGAAAATGAAAAAAGTGTTGATTTGCAGTGCCTTGCTTCTTGCAGGCGTAAGTTTTGCTGCAGATGCCGGTTTGACCGGATTGAATGATGCCGCAGCATGGAAAAAAGCAGCTATGACTGCCGGAAAAGATGGCGCAGCAATGGAAGTCGTCCGCCCCGGAATGTTGGAATTCCCTCAGGCTGTCAAGATTGATCCTGCAAAAAAATACCGTTTCAGCGGTGAAGTCAGAAAATCCCCCGATGCACCGACCGGAATGTTCCTCGCAGGTTATGTTCTTTATGATAAAGACAATAAACAGATCATGACACAGCATATCCGCGCTATTGCCGGAACAATGACAGAACTGGCAGCTGCTGCAAATGCCGGAGATACAACGGTCAAGATCAAAAATGGTGCCCGCTGGAATACAAAAGGAGCTCACTATGTGGCATTCAATGCCGGTACTTATCCGAACCGGGACCTTTCTGAACAGATCAAAAACGTTCAGCGTACCGGAAATGTCTGGACTGTGACACTTACCAAACCTTTGAAGAAAGCATACAAGGCTGGAACAAAGGTTCAGATTCAGGCTTCCGGAGCGCATTTCTCACCGGTCAACATTGCAAAACCTGATGGAACATGGAAGAAATTCTCTTTTGATATTCAAGGAGTTGATACAGTTGTTCAGAGAAACTCCACCAAGTTCTGGCCTGGAGCCGTTTCCTTTAAGCCGATGATTATGCCGAACTGGAATTGGGCAAGTCCTGATAAAAACAAAATGAAAACCCAGTTCCGTAATTTTAAAGTTGAGATTGTTGATTAATCTTTGATAATCAATAAAGTTGCATAGAAAGGACCGTTGTGCTTGCAGCGGTCCTTTTTTTTGGATTATGGCTAAAATGATTTCAGCATCAATAAGCAGGATAATATTTTTTTCTTATCTTGAAAAAAATAAAAAAAGAGCTGTTTGAATGTAAAAAAACATAACAGGAAGATAGAAAAAAACTTTTTTTTGTATTTTTTTATTAAATATTACGGGAAAAAAGAAAAAAGCGGGTTGATTTTTTTGAAAACCTGTGATATATTCCAAGAGTATAATAAAATCTTAAGAAGAAAAGAACAAAATCAGCAAATATATTGCAAACATCTAACAGGGAGTAAATTATGTGTTGCTGCAAAAAACTGTCGGAAGGAGCTGCTGAAAAGTTCGCAGAACTTGATGCGTTCATCGACACTCTCAACGTGGATCTCAATGATGAGCGCCGCCGCGGGAGACTGATTCAGGTACTGCACAAAGCGCAGGAGATCTTCGGTTATCTTCCCCGCGAAATCCAGCAGTATGTCGCTCAGAAACTGAACCTTACTGAAGCTCAGGTTTCCGGCGTTGTCAGTTTCTACAACTATTTCACCACCGAACCCAAAGGCAAATATTGCGTTGACGTCTGCATGGGAACAGCCTGCTACGTCAAAGGTTCCGAAAAAGTTCTTTCCGAACTGGAACGCGTTCTTGGTGTCAAAGCTGATACACATCCGACAGAAGACGGTCTTTTCTCCATTTCTGCTCTGCGCTGTGTCGGTGCCTGCGGTTTGGCTCCCGTTATGATGGTCAACGGCAAGGTTTACGGTAAAGTCACCCCTGCCAAAGCAGTTGAAATCGTCAACGAATACAAAAAACAGGGGTAACTCATGAACAAGATCACTTCTAAAGAATGTCTCCTTGCCGCATATAATGAATGCAAAGGCAAGCTCGTCTTGCGTGAAACTGCTGCTCACGATATCAACTCTGCAAAGAAAGAACTTCTTTGCTGCGGCGGTACCGGATGCCACGCTTCCAACTCCAAAGAACTGATGGATAATCTTACAGCAGCGATCAAGAAGAACGGTTTGGAAAATGACGTCAAAGTCGTTCAGACCGGATGCTTCGGTTTCTGTGCTCAGGGTCCCATCGTCAAAGTCATGCCTGATAACGTGTTCTACGTTCAGGTTACACCGGAAGATGCGGAAGAAATCGTTGAAAAGCACATCGTCGGCAAACAGCTCGTCGAACGTCTTCTCTTCGTTGAACCCCAGCTGAAATCCCGCATTGCTGACTACGCTCAGATGTCTTTCTATGCAAAACAGCAGCGTATTTCTCTTCGTAACTGCGGTCTGCTCGATCCCGAAGATATCTCAGAATATATCGCAAACGAAGGTTACCAGGCTCTTGCAAAATGCTTGTTTGAAATGAAGCCTGCTGAAGTTGTTCAGGAAGTTCTCAACTCCGGTCTCTGCGGACGCGGCGGTGCAGGATTCCCCACAGGTCTCAAATGGAAAATCGCTGCAAGCGTTGCGGCTGATGAGAAATACATTATCTGTAATGCTGACGAAGGTGACCCTGGTGCATTCATGGACCGCTCCATCATGGAAGGTGACCCCAACAGTATTATTGAAGCTATGGCAATCGGTGCTTATGCAATCGGTGCCCAGAACGGTCTGGTTTACATCCGTGCAGAATATCCTCTGGCAGTGAACCGTCTTCAGATCGCTATCAACGAAGCACGTGAACTCGGACTTCTCGGTAAGAACATCATGGGAACCGACTTCTGCTTTGACATCGAAATCAAACTTGGTGCAGGTGCATTCGTTTGCGGTGAAGAAACTGCTTTGATCCACTCCATGGAAGGTCAGCGCGGCGAACCCACCACCAAACCTCCGTTCCCTGCCAATGTCGGCGGCGGATATTGGGGATGCTCCAGCAACGTGAACAACGTTGAAACCTATGCTACCATTCCTGAAATCATCCGCAAGGGTGCTGCATGGTACAGCAAGATCGGTAACTGGAATGCTGAATTCGATGAAAACGGAAACTGGGTCAAAACCATTTCCGGAAACTCCGGTACAAAGGTGTTTGCTCTCGCAGGACAGATCAACAACGTCGGTCTTGTGGAAGTCCCCATGGGAACAACTCTCCGCGAAATCATCTATGAAATCGGCGGCGGTATCTCCGGCGGACGTCAGTTCAAAGCTGTTCAGACCGGTGGACCTTCCGGCGGTTGTATCACAGCTGAAAACCTTGATACACCCATCGACTATATGAACCTTTCCAAGATCGGTTCCATGATGGGATCCGGCGGTATGATCGTTCTCTCCGATAAGGATTGTATGCCTGCAATGGCAAGATTCTATCTTGACTTCACCAAGGATGAATCCTGCGGAAAATGCACCCCCTGCCGTATCGGTACACGCCGCATGCTGGAAATGCTCGACAAGATCTGCGAAGGCAACGGAACGGAAGAAATGCTTACCGATCTCGAAAACCTCGCAAAAACAATCACGGATACCGCTCTCTGCGGTCTCGGACAGACTGCTCCCAACCCCATTCTGAGTACACTCCGTTACTTCAGAGATGAGTACATTGCACACGTCCGCGACAAACGCTGCCCCTCCGGCACCTGCCGCAAGCTCTTCCGTCTCAAGATCAACGAAAACTGTATCGGTTGTACCAAGTGTAAGCGCAACTGCCCTGTCAACGCTATCACCGGTGAACTCAAACAGCTGCATGTCATCGATCAGAACAAGTGCATCAAGTGCGGTGCCTGTATCGACGGATGCCCGAAAAAAGCTATCGTTATGGAGTAAGAGACATTATGAAAACTGTAAATCTCACGATCAACGGGAAAGCCGTCACAGTTCCTGCAAGCTACACAGTTCTGGAAGCGGCTCGCCAGCTCAATATCAATATTCCGACTCTTTGCTACTGCGCTCATCTCGGCAGCGGAGTCTCCAACAAACCCGCAAGCTGCCGTATTTGCGTCGTCGAAATCGAAAAACGCCGCAACCTGGCTCCTGCTTGTGCAACCCCTGTTGCTGAAGGTATGGTCGTTCACACCAACAGCCTGCGCGCTCTCAGAGCCCGCAGAACTGTTCTGGAACTCATGCTCAGTGACCACCCGCAGGATTGCTTGACCTGTCCGAAAAACCAGCATTGCGAACTCCAGAAGCTCGCTGTTGAATTCGGTATCAGAGACATCGAATACAAGGGTGAAATCAACAACTTCCCCGTGGATGAATCCAGCAATGCGATCATGCGTGACCTCTCCAAGTGTGTCATGTGCCGCCGCTGCGAAACTGTTTGTACCAAAGTTCAGACAGTCGGAACCCTTACCGGTTACGGCCGCGGTTTCAAGGCAAAAGTCGGTACCGCAAGCATGATTCCTCTGGCTGATACCAGCTGTACCTTCTGCGGACAGTGCGTCAACGTCTGTCCTGTCGGTGCAATCACCGGTATCTCCTATGTCAAGAAAGTTTGGGCTGCAATCAACGATCCTTCCAAGACCGTTATCGTTCAGACCGCTCCCGCAGTCCGCGTGGCTGTTGGACAGGAATTCGGTTTCGCTCCCGGCGCACCTGTAACAGGAAAGCTCGTTGCCGGTCTCCGCGCTCTTGGTTTTGACAAAGTGTTCGATACCAACTTCTCTGCTGACCTTACCATTATGGAAGAAGGTACAGAAATCATCGAACGCATCAAATCCGGCAAGGATCTCCCGATCCTCACCAGCTGCTGCCCCGGATGGATCAACTTCATCGAACACAACTTCCCCGATCTGCTGAACATCCCCTCCAGCTGCAAATCCCCGCAGCAGATGTTCGGAGCTATCGCAAAGAGCTACTATGCAGAAAAGATCGGCGTGAAACCCGAAGATCTGATCGTTGTCTCCGTCATGCCCTGCCAGGCTAAGAAATATGAAGCTGCACGTCCTGAATTTGCTCCCAACGGCGTCCGCGATGTCGACTATGTTGTCACCACCCGCGAACTCTGCCGCATGTTCAACGAAGCCGGTATCAATCTTGCCAACATGGATGATGAAGAATATGACAGCCCGCTCGGAGCTTCTGCCGGTGCTGCTGACATCTTCGGTGTCACAGGCGGTGTGCTTGAAGCAGCTTGCCGTTCTGTCTATGCTCTTCTCAACGGCAAAGAACTCGAAGGCGATGCCATCAACTTCCGCGCAGTCCGCGGTCTCGATGGAATCAAAGAAGCCAAGGTTGAAATTGCTCCCGGAAAGACCATCAACGTGGCAGTTTGCTCCGGTCTCGGTAATGCCCGTAAGGTTCTTGAAATGGTTCGTGCCGACAAGAATCGTTTCCAGGCGATCGAAATCATGGCATGTCCCGGCGGCTGTATCAACGGCGGCGGACAGCCCTTCCTCCATGGCGATGCAGAACTGCTTGAAAAGCGCATGAAGGGTCTTTACAGCGAAGATGAACGCAAGGTCATCCGCTGCTCCCACAACAACCCGGATATCCAGGCTCTCTACAAAGAGTTTCTTGGCGAACCCGGCGGAGAAAAGGCACATCACCTGCTTCACACCAAGTATCATTCAAAATAAGGTCTTTGACCTCTTGATATGATCAACGGCTGCTGTAAGAGATTTACAGCAGCCGTTTTTTGTAGACATAGAGGGGGAATTTTTCCGGATATTTTGACTTTTTTGTGATTATTTTAAGCGCTGTTCCCTCAAAAGTTTTTCCCTTCTTTCCCGACCACAAAATCAACCTTTATTGGGAACAGAGTATTGTCTTATATCAATACCCATTCAGCAGTTGAAAAATTACGTTTTTTTTTACAGACGAGGCAATTTCAAAAGTTTTCAAAAATGTCTGAAAATTCTTGCAGAGATTTTTGAAAACTTTTGAAATTGCCTCAAAGGGAAAATATCACTGCAAGACTTTTCATCATCAAAAATCGGGTCACAAATGGCAAAAAAATTGCCAAAAAACAAGCATGTGAAGACTTCAAGCAAAAGTCTTCACGGATTTAGTTTTTTTTATTTTCTGAAAAAAACGGCTTGAAATTTCTCCGGTATCTGTTATAGTACACCACCCCCGCAAAAAATAATTATCAAAATCCAAAAAAAAATGAAAGGAAAAATGTCGTTATGGGAAACAAATATTCCATGTTCTTTCTGGGAGCAACACTCGCCTTCGGTCTGGCAATTTCTGCCTATATCATCGGACAGGCTGCAATCAAAGCCACAAAGGAAAACAACATCTGCGTGAAGGGTTCCTCCATGCGCCTTGTTGAATCTAATTTTGCCCATTGGTCCGGAACATTCACAGTTACAGATAAAAATCAGGAAAAAGGGCTTGACAAACTGGAAAACGCAAGAAAAACTGTTGAAAAATATTTGATTGCATCCGGTTTTGAAGCAAAAGAACTCTCTTTCGGAAGAATTTATTCTGAAGCATCCTATGAATATGTTACTGATGCAAAAGGAAAAACAACCAGCAAGTTTTCACACTACATTCTGAAACAGAGTGTCAGTATTGCATCCCCCAAAGTACACATCATTGAAAAAGTCAGCCGGGAATCTACAGCTCTGATCAAAAAAGGTTTTGAATTCAGTTCCAGCAGTCCCTCATATATCATTACAGATCTGGACAAATACAAAATGGAACTGCTGGAAGAAGCCACGATCAACGCAACAAACAGAGCAAAAGTTCTTGCAAAAAATTCCAATGGAAAGATCGGTGCGCTTGTTTCAGCATCTCAGGGAATTTTCCAGATCACTGCTCCAGCCTCCAGTGATATCAGCAGCTACGGGGAATATGATAAATCAACCATCATGAAAGAAGTCAAAGCTGTTGTGACACTTGCTTTTTCTGTTGAATAATATCTGTTCAATTTTTTGTTACAAGGAGACTTGCGGGGACGTCTCCTTTTTTTTTGCTGTCAAGCCTTGAATTATGACACATATTATCAAGTTCAATATCGGCATTATTTTGAAAATCCGGAACAGAAATATTCCCGACTTGCTTGGAAATAAGGTCAGATATTGTAAATTTACAAAAAAAATTATTACTTTTAAGCAAAACTGCTTGACATTAATGTGTACAGCAAAATATATTGTAAAAAAAACAAAACATATCTTTAAAATCTTTGGAGGTTTTTATGTTGAAAAAATCTGTATTGAAAATGTCAGCCGGGATTCTTGCTTCGGCATCTCTGTTCAGCGTTAATGGACAGAACTTTATCGAAAATCCGGATTTTGAAAATGAGATCACGCAATGGAAAATTCCGGGCTGGAAACATAACTGGCTCAAACCGGCTCATGACAAAGCCAATAATCAGGGTGTCGGCGGCTCTGCATCCATGCGAATCGACTGGACAAACAAACATACCTTTTATGTGGTTTATCACAAGACAATCACAATTCCAGCCGGAATGAAAGAAGTGGAAATTTCTTACTGGACAAAATCCAAAGGTTATACAAATGCAACCAAAGGACAGATGGATCTCGCTGTTGAATATCCGGAACTGGGCAAGAAAAAAGGTTGGGCTGTCGGTGTAAAAACTCCGTGGAACAAAACACAGGAAGATTGGACTTATTTCGGAAATAAATTCAAAATTCCGGAAAATGTGACAAAAATGAAAATCGTCATGAAAATCCACGGCTATAAAAATACGTCCGGAACAACTTGGGTTGATAACGTGTACGTCGGACCTGTCCGGGATAAAGTGAAAGCTGATACCGCTAAAAAAAAAATTGATCTTCACAGGGGAATCTCAACCTGCGATCATGGCGGAGTTTATTATCCGGGCGAACAGATCACTTATTCTTATGAATTCCGTAACAGCAATTTAGCAGGAAAAACCGTTGATTTTGCGTGGCAGATCAATGATTACGATGGTAAAAAACTCATTTCCGGGACTCAAAAAGTAACCTTTCCGGCAAAACCGACCGGTGCGTTTCAGGTGAAATTCCCGGAACTGAAATATCTGGGCTGGTTCGCAATCAAAGCTCAGCTTTTTGAAAACGGTATGAAACTGGATGATGTCACCAGCTCCGGAATGATCGTGGAACGTCAGCCTGGCCGCCGCGATCCGTTCTTTACAGCCAAAGGCGGCGGAACATACGAAAGACAGCGCCGCATGGGGAACGGTTCCGTCGGCTACTTCGTCCAGCGCCGTTTTCTGCAGACAGGTCCGGACAGTTACAGTCCGAAATACATGAAAAATCTTGATAAATTCATCAAGAATTGTAAAGATTACGGTTTTGAGCCGTTTTTTCAGTTTTATATTTCTCAGGCAGCCAACGTAAAAAAGAACCCGAAACAGCCGCCTTATCTCTTCGACAGTATCAACCAAAAACTGGCAAAGGGAATTGATCCTTACGATGCGGCATATTATCAGACATGGCGCAACATGTTCGCCATGATGTTCAAACTTTACAATAAAGATGTTCAGGATTGGTATATCGCTGATGAGATTTATCATTCCTACTCTCTTTCAAAACATGAGATTCCCCACTATATCAATGTTCTGAAAATCCTCCACGAAGAAGTGAAGAAAAAAGATCCGTCAAATATGATCGGAGGGGGGAATACGTTCATGGACCGGGACCCCATCGGAAAAAAGATGTGGCCGGATGTGAAAAATTATGTCGATGGACTCGTTTGCAGTCTTTATCTGGGTTCCACAACAGCCGGAAAAGGCTTGAAAGTCACAAGTCCGGAGGAATGGGGACTTCTGAAGAGTTTTGATTATACCCGTTCCATCATCGGAAAAGAAAAATTCATTTCCTCCACAGAAAGCGGTTACAGTTTTCTGGATTTCCCGGCGATCGACGGTGATATTACGAAAAATGTTGCCACGATCATCGCTAGAAATATGGTTCTTCTGAAGTCTCTGAATGTCAGAAAATGGACTTACTTCACCTTTATCAATGACGGGATGTATGAATCAAAAAAATGGGGTTACGGAAGAATCGACTACGGCATGTGGAACAAAGCCTCCGGCTGCCCGAAGCCGTCAGCTGCGGCCTGGGCTGTCGCAGCCAGAATGTTGGCATTTGTTGAAAATCCGGTCAACGCCTCACCCCACGGCGATGTCTATTGCTATGTCTTTAAAAAAGGAAAGAAAACCCTTGCAGCCTTCTGGGCATACAGCAAAGACGGGGTTGAATCCATCATTGATATGCCTTCCGACTGGAAAGGAATGGATTTCATCGGCCGTCCGATTCAGGGAAAAGCCGGAAAAACGACCATGCGTTTGAATGAACAGGTCCGTTATCTGGAATTTGATGCACCGCAGGATGCAGTGGTGAAAGCATTCCGCAATGGAAAATATATGCTCCCGGAACTTTATATTACTCTGACACGTGAAAACGGCGGAAACGTTGCAGTCTACCTGAAAAACAAAACAAGCAAGGCTTTGACAGCTGCGGTAAAACTGAATAAACTTGCAGCAAAAAAAATCACGGTCAAAGCTGATTCACTTGCAAAAGTTTCCTTTGCCTGTCCTCCGGGAAATCAGAAACTTGAGGCGGAAGCAACCGCAAACGGACTGAAGTACACAGTTGCAAAAGAGGATGAATGGTATGGAGTTGCCAAACTTTCCATTCCGCCTGCAATCAAAAACGGAAAACTGACCGGTTTTGAAAAAGCGATTCCGCTTGTAATGGATACCACCAAACATCTGATGCCTGACAATGCAGACGGTCATGGATTCTGGACCGGGAAGGATGACCTTTCTGCAAAGGTTTATCTCGGATACGACAAACAGTATCTTTATCTGGGAGTGGAAGCAACAGACGAAGCGCATATCAGCCGGGCGCATGGGGTAAATTCCTGGAATCAGGATTCCGTCCAGTTCGGTTTTGATACTGCAAATAATGCTTTCGATACAGTTCTTTTCCCCGGCGGTTACGATGGAGATGACCGGGAATTCATCATGGCGGCAACCCCGAAAGGACCGGAGATGTTCTGCTACACCGGAACACCTGATATCGAACGGAAACTTCTGGAAAAACCGCAAGTTGTCCGGGGCAATGGCAAGACGTTGTACCTTGCCCGTCTTCCCTGGAAAAACCTTGGAAATTTGAAACCTGTTCCCGGCTCAGTTTTCGGGTTCAACATTGTTGTATTTGATACGGATGATGTTAAAAAAGCGATTTCCTCTCACATGGATTTCTCCAAAGGGATCACCTACGGAAAAGCCCCCGCAATGTTCAAGCGGTTTATTTTGAAGTAAATAAGGATAAGGGGGCTGTTGCAAAAGACAGCCCCTGAAGTTCTATTTTCGGAGCTCATCTCACATAAATCATCTTTTCCATGTTGGCAAGTTCTGTTTCAATTTCGATTTTTCCCGGAGAAATGTAATCCGGATCATTGATCATATTCAGGAGTTCATTCACGCTTTGCATGCCGAGCTCTTCGGGATGCTGTTCCACACTGGGGAATCTCAGGAAACCGCCATTGAATTCAACATTTCCAAATCCGGTGATACAAAGATTCAGCTCCGGCATCAATTCCATTTTTGCCTGCACTAATTTATTTGCAATGATATCAGAATCCACCAGAATCGCTGTTGTTTCCGGAAAAAGTTTGATCATTTTTTTCAACATGAATTTTACTGAAGTCAAATTAAGAATCAATTGATTAAAAATCCGCCTGTTCACATTTGGAATTCCATGTTTTTCCAATGTATCTTTGAAACCGCGAACGCGATCTTCCCGTGATTTTTCCAATTCGCCGAAAGTAGTACATATCAATATTTCACGGTGTCCGTGTGCCAGAACCATTTCTGCCATATCAACGGCACCTTTATAATTGGTACAAGTCACAGAAGCCCGGACATTGCCCCCCAAATCGTATCCATTATCGACATAGACTACCGGAAGAGGAAATGAGTCCGGAACAATACCGATATTGGAAACAATGATTCCTCCGAAAACAGAAAGACTGATTTTATCCAGAACATGATTGATCGATTCACTTCCGGGAGAAAAAACACTGACAGCATAATTTTTCTGAAAAGCAGCGTTTTGGATTCCGTTCAGAATTCTCAGGTGATACAGAGAATTGATAGAACCGAGATATGCGATATGTCCGATTGGAAAAGGCGTTGACTCTGCAACAAAAGTTCCGGCTCCTTTCGGACCGCGTTTGAGCAATTTTTCTGAAACCAGCTGTTCCGTAACTTTATTGATCGTTGGCCGGGATGCATTAAAACGGATCATCAACTTATGTTCGGAAGAAAATTTACTTCCCGGGTGATGCAGTCCTTCCAGCAGTTCTTTTCGCAGAATACGCAATATTTCATCTGATTTTCCCATATAGTCTCCTTACTTTACAAGTTTTACTATAGTCCGGAAAAGTTGTATTACAAGTATTTTTTTGTTTTTTTATCACTTTCTATTGAAAATATTTGTTATTCTGACTATATTACGAAAGAGAGAATAGAATAATTCATGCAAAAGATGTAATACAACTCTTAACAGGAGAACGATTCATGAAGAAAAAAAATGGGAAAGCTTTTAGTAAGCATTCATCACCGTGCACAGGGATGAAGCACGCGTGCTTCACGCTGATTGAACTGCTTGTTGTTATTGCGATCATCGCAATTCTGGCAGGAATGCTGCTGCCCGCGCTGAATAATGCAAGAGGTACAGCTGTTACTAAAAAATGTACAGGCAACCTGAAAAATGTTGGCTTGTATGTCAACATGTACACGTCTGATAATAACGGATGGTTATGTCCGGCTGAAGAAAAAAATGCAGTTGTGAAAGGACAAACCGTTGCAAACTATTGGTGGTCGCAACGGCTTCAGGATGGCGGTTACAGCTCCACTGTAAACCGCAATACAGCAGCCAAAGAATATTTTTGCCACCATCCCGAAATGAAACAGAGTGGACGATACGGTTTGAGAACTTGCGGACAGGTTCTCAGATGCTTCAATTTCAACCGGGCGCCATTCTACGTAACAAATGATGGTGTTACGGTATCCTGGAAAAATCACTCAGAAATGATTCTGATCGGAGACTCAGCCTGGAATAGCAATCCTAAAGTAAACAGGACTCAACACGGATATCTGGCAGATAATGGTACCGGTACAGGAGGAATTGGATTTGCCCATTTCCGTCATAATGGAGCAATGAATATTCTTTACGGTGATGGTCATGTAAAAACAATCAAACCGATTGAGCTTGGGGACTCTGTCAGAGCTGTAAATAAATGGCCGTATTTTTCCCTGACTTACGTAAGAACCAACTAAATATTTCAATAATTTTACGAAAGGATTACCATCATGAAAAAATTTCTGATCATCGCATTGGCTCTTGTCACAACATTTGCATGTTTTGCACAGGGAACAAAGAAACCGAAAGTTACATTCAAAACGACTTTGATTGGGGAAAAAGCAGTTTTCAAACCCGGCGAAGATATCCAGTTCAAAATGGAATTCAAAGCTCCGGAAAATTACCGTATGGCGGCTTGGGTCGCACTCGCATATACAAAAAACGTCCCGGCAGATTTTGCAAAAGCAATTAATAAAAAAGTTACCGGAAAAGCTCCCTATCAGTGCGTCCGTTTCATGAATTACCAGTGGCTGCCCAACAATGGCAAAAAAGAATATATTGGTAAATTCTCCACAAAAGACTTCCCGGAAGGGGATTACAAGATGTCCATCACCGGACTTTTCCGTGAAAAACCAAAAGGAAATGTCAAAACAGACGTTTATCAGGGAGCAGACCTGATTTTCTCCATCGAAAAATAACAGCAGGTTTTTATAAATGAAACGTTTTCTTTTATCTACAGCATTTTTTCTGTTCGGTGCAGCGGTCTCTGCAATGCCGTTTCTTTCCGGCAAAAGTGCTGTCATAGATGGTGATCTCTCCGATCCGGTATGGAAATCCCTGCCGTGGAAAGGCGATTTCTTTGAACTCGGAACCGGAAAAAAAGCTCCTGTTCAAACCAGATTCAAAACATTCAATGATGGAAAATATATTTATTTTGCAGTTGAATGTGATGAACCCGCCATGGCAAAAATCCGGAAAAATCTTTATTCCAGAGATTCATCCCTGATCTGGATGAATGATTCTTTGGAAGTAAATCTTGTTCCTGACAGCACAAATGTCCTTTCCTACTATAAAGTCACCATTGATACAAATGGTGCTTTCTCTGATTTATTCGGACAGGATGACAACACCGGAAGAGATAAATTTCTTTTCAACGGCGGATGGGACAGTTCCATCCGGTTCAAGACAAAAAAATATGCTGATAAGTGGACAATGGAAGCCGCAATTCCGTTTGGCAGTATGGATTACAATACCAAGCATACCGACATATGGCGTGTTCATGTGGGAAGAACCCGCTGGGCCGGCGGAAAAGTTGAACTTTCCGGTTCGTCTCCCCTGCCCCGGAAAGACCACATCATGCCGAAGTATTTCAATAAGATGAAAGTAACTTCTTTCGACGCAAAGAAATATCTTTTTGATATTGAAGAGTTCAAAGGCGAATTGATCCGTAAAGACGGAAAACAGTCTTACAAAATTTCCGCAACTGTTCATAACAATTCAGGCTCTTTCAAGATTTTCCGTCTGATCGGCGCTATGGTCGATAATAAAACAGGAAAAACATATCAGAGTTCCGTGGTCATCAACCTGCCCGGTTCCAGTTATAAAAAATTCTCCGTGGTTGTGCCGGATGTTCCCAACGGGGAATACACCATGTATTTCGATCTTGCCACAAACCGCAGAGAACCTGCTCTTCAGAAGCGGGCTTTCCAGAACGTCAGCGTTCTCTATATTCCCATGCAGCTGAGCTTGAAACGCCCTGCCTACCGGAACAATATTTATGCTACGATGAAAGATAAAACCATCGAAGCTGTTATTGAATTGCGGGAATTCAGCGGAATCGGAGTTTATGTGGAACTGAAAGGAACAAACTTCCGTCAGGTCCGCAAAATTGCAAAATCAACCGGATACGATATTGTCAAGTTCGACGGTTCCAAACTTGCAAACGGACGTTACACTCTGACAGCAAGCTGTGTGAAAGATGGCAAAAAACTTTCCACCTCTCTTCAGATCCGTGTTCTTCCTTATCAAAAAGGGGAAGTTTATCTGGATGCAAGAGGCGTTCCCTTTATCGACGGGAAAGAGTTTCTCTCTTACGGCTGGTACGCTTCTCACGGGGAACCGGACGCCCGTTACAACACCTATTTGAACACCGCCAGATTTTCCAGTTTGAAGAGTGCTCAAGAATCCGTCAGAAAAGCCTTTAACAAAAATCAGATGCGTTCAATGGTAATTCCTTTCCAGGATTTGATTCCCGGTTGGAAATGGATCATCTTCAAAGATCCCGATACCCGCAAGAAAGGCTTGACAGAAGCTCAGAAGAAAAAAATCAGAGAATTTGTTTCTGTTATCAGCAAAGAAGAAGGATTGCTCGGTTATTACATGGCAGACGAACCGGAATGCCGCGACAACAATCCGGCATGGTACGAAGAAGCCCGTGAACTGATAGCGGAAATCGACCCCTATCATCCGACTTTTATGCTGAACTGGGGAATTGATGGAATGCGCCGCTATTACAAAGGATGCGATATTCTTCTCCCTGACTGTTATCCGCAGTATTTTGAAGATGGAACAACAGGAAAGACCCGCTGGAGACCTTCCGAATATGCTAAAGTTGCCACCTCATTGCGTCCGTCATGGATGATGCCTCAGGCAAGCTGCTGGCCCGATCTTGCAGCGGATAGAAAAACCCGCGGTGTTGCCCCTGATTATCACGATCAGCGCAGTCAGATTTTCCAGGCACTCGCCAACAATATCAAGGGGATCAATATTTATACGTTCTATGACAGCCAGAGATTTACCGAAGCGATTTTCGGTCCTCCGGCAATCGGAGATATCTTCCTTGCGGCGAAACCTTATCTGTTGGAAAACAGCGTGCCGAATGGCGTTCAAGTAAAAACGACTCCGGCATTCAATTATTTCCAGACAGGGTTGAAACTGCATAATGGAAAAATCTGTTTGATCGCGATCAACACTTCCATGCAGAAACTGAAAGTTGATTTCAAACTGAAAAAAGCGTTCACCGGAACTCTTTACACAGAAGGATGCGCTCAGGCAATTACCGTGAAAAACGGTGTGTTTTCTGATACATTTGCCCCGAATGAAACGAAGATTTATTTCTCCGACAAGGCAATTGCTCAGAAGCTGACACCTGTTTCCAAAACACTGAAAACGATTGCTGATTTCAAAGCCTCCCGCAAAAGAAAAGGAAACCTTGTGGGCTTGGGCGATATGTTCTCTATCGAATATCAGCTTTACGGTGCACATCAGAAGAAATACAAAGCTGATACACCGATCATCACCAGTTCTTCCGACAGCCGTTTCTACATGACAGGCAAGACCGGTTCTCTGTATTATCTGGTTGACGGTTTGAGAGCCCCGAACCGTCCGGAATACACCTGGAAGCCTGACGGCAAGGATAAGAATCCATTTGTCCAGTTCCAGCTCCGCAAGAAAGCACCGGTCAAAGAAGTTCGTCTTTACACGCCGTGCGGAAATCTTCAGGCTGGCAAAGTTGTGATCAATGGAAAAGAATATCCCTATGAAAACAAGGATAAAAAGACTGAGATCATTATTCCGGTCAAGGATAAAGCAATGACGGATACCATCCGTATCTACTGCACGAAATTCTCCTATCCGGGAAAAGATGCTGTAGATGTAAAGAACAGATTGCTCTCAGAGGTTGAAATCTATTGATCTTTCTGTTTTGAATCGGTTATCAAGGCTGTTGGTCCATGTGATCAGCAGCCTTTTTTATTTAGCGCTGTTCCCCATACAGGTTGGTAAATCCTTCTGCCATCTTAATAAAGTTTAATAGAATAGTAGAAGGATTTACCAACCTATCAAAAAAAATACGCAACTTCCCATTTCCATCTGAAGATAAGTTCTGGATAGAAAAGAACAGATGCAGGTAAAAATAACGGGAATGGAATGCTGTTATTGGATGAGTCTCAGTATTCTATTCCCGATTACATGAATTTTGTTTGACAGTCTCTGTTTTTCTGCAGATACTGTTTTGCACAGTCTCTTAATAATCTTCCTGGTTATTTGTAAGTTGGCTTGATACTTAAGCTGAATGTATAACTTCCCAGTTTTGTATTTTTAGGAATTTCGATGTTTTTGAGTTTTCTGCAACCGTAAAAAGCCCTGTTTCCGATTTTTGTTACGCCATTTGGAATATTGATTTTTTCCAAATTTTTACACTTGTAAAAAGCATAATCTCCAATATTGGTGATGCTGTCGGGAAGAGTAATATTTATCAAACCGTCACATTCTGCAAATGCATGATGTCCGATATCTTTTACACTGTCAGAAATCGTGACTTCCATTGGGAAACTGCATCTGTAAAATGCTTCAGATAAGATGTGAGTTGTTCCTTTTGGAATGATTACATGTACTTTTCCTTTATAATAACTGCGTTTCAGAAAATCTGCATCAATTTTTGTTGTGTAAACAGTAATTTTTTTCAATTTTCCGCATCCCGCGAAAGCATCTCTATTCATGAATGTCACACTTTGTGGAATTGTTATACTGGTCAAATTCCGGCAGTATGAGAATGCTGATGAACCTATTCTTTTGGTTCCCTCAGGTACAATGACATTCAGTTCTTTGTTATAGCTGTAGTGAATAAAATCTAATCTGGACTTATTTTGTGTGTGGACTGTAATTTTTTCCAGATTTGTGCAACCGGAAAAAACAGATGACCCAATATTTGTCACGTTGGAAGGAATTATCACCTCTGTCAAACCTGTGTCAGCAAAAGCTCTGGCTCCAATCTTTTTAACATTTTTCGGAATTGTTATATTTTTCAGACTGCTGCATCCGGAAAATGCGTAGTCATTAATGCTTGTAACATTTTCAGGAATCGTTATATTTTTCAGACTGCTGCATCCGGAAAATGCGTAGTCATTAATGCTTGTAACATTTTCAGGAATCGTTATATTTTCCAGATTCCTGCAATCGGCAAAAACGCTATCGGATATTTCAGTGATCTTTTTCGGGATCGTTATATTTTTCAGACTGCTGCATCCCAAAAATGCCTTGGCTCCAATACGCTCTGCATCGTTTGGAATAATAACATCCGTCAAATTATAGCAACCGGCAAACAGCATGTTACCGATATCTTTAACTCGCTGAGGGATCTCAACCTTTTTCAGTTCTGTACAGTCAGTAAAGGCATTGTTTCCGATTTTTTCAACATTTTCCGGAATAGTGATATCCGTCAAACTACTGCATTCCGCGAAGGCATTATCTCCGATACTGGTCACAGAGTTTGGAATAGAAATTCCCTCCAAACTTTTACATCCGGAAAAAGCATTATTTTTGATACTTTTTGTTCCATCCGGAATAATGACATAAACTTTTCCTGCAATATTATTTGACAGGAAAGAATATGCGAAACGATCTTGTGCCTGGAGTGTAATTTTTTTTATGTTTGTACAGCCGAAAAACGCGTTATTCCCAACGCGTTTCACACTGCCCGGGATAATGATATTTGTCAAGCTTTCGCAACCGATAAAGGCTCTTTCTCCAATCCATGTTACTTTATTTGGAATCGTGATGTTTGACAGATTTTTACATTCGGCGAAAGCGAAGTCTCCGATATTTTCAACACTGCCGGGGATCATGATACTCATTAAATTTTTACAGCCCAAAAACAATTTGCTGTTGATCATTTTTGTACCATCTGGAATTGTAATACTTGTCAGATTTTCACATCCTGTAAATGCACCGGAACCGATCCATGTTGCCTGTTTCGGCAGCATGGCATTTGACAAATTTTTACATCCGGAAAAGGCATTATTTTCAATCTGGGTGATTCCGTTCGGGAGCGTAATACTTTTCAAACTTACGCATCCGGCAAATGTACTATTCTCAATTTTTGTCACTCTTTCCGGAATAACGATATCTTGTAGATTTGTACATCCTGCGAAAGCATTCTCTCCAATGGAGACAACACTGTTTGGTATCGTTACTTCAGTCAGGTATCTGCATCCGGAGAACGCATATTTTCTGATTGATGTTGTTTCGTCAGGGATTATGACATGTATACCTCCGGCAAACTTACCGGACAGAAATGTCAATGCATTTTTATCTTTAGCATGAACTGTAAGTTTTATCAAATTAAAACAGTTGTCGAAGGCACCGGAACCGATAAGTAAAACACTGTTTGGAATTGTGATGTTTTTGAGTTTTCTGCAGCCTGAAAAAGCGTAGCTTTCAATTACTTTTACACTATTCGGTATCGTGATGTTTGATAATTGTTGGCAGTCCGAAAATGCACTTTTCCCGATGCTTATGATACTATGAGGAATAGAAATTCCTGTCAAATTATGACATTTTTCAAACATTCGTTTTCCGATACGAGTAATACTTTCCGGAAGTGTGACGGAGGATAATTTTTCACAACCTGCAAAGACTTCATCCCCGATGCTTACTGCATTATTCGGGATGATGATACTTCTCAAATTTTTACACCCTGCAAATGCTGCATCACCAATATTTTTGACACTGTTCGGGATTGTAACATTTTCCAGATTACTGCATCCTTCAAATGCGCTGTCTCCGATACTTGTTACACTGGATGGAATAACGATTTTTTTGAGGTTATGGCATCCTGCGAAAGCATTTTGTTCAATACTTGTAATTCCTTCACGAATAACCACCTCTGAAACATTTTTATCCACTGCACTTATCAGTGCGGTTCCTTTCATATTGTATCCGCGCTTTCTGGCAGCAGCAGCGGGAATAACAAAACTGAGAACGATCACAAGAAATACTGCTGCTGTAACAGCAGAAATAATAAACCTGCGTTTTTTTTGCTGTGCCAGAAACATATCCTGTTTTACTTTCAGATCTCCGCATTCTATGAGGACTGTCTGGGATGTTATCCTGATATTTTCAGCATCCTGATCTGATGGCTCAGCACAGGCAGACAATGCTTTTTCTGCATCTATGCAATTTTGTATTTTCTTACAGAGTTCAGTGTTGTTGTTCAGTTGTTGTTCAATATTCAAGTGGTCTCTAAGTAAATTCTCACGGGATACTGCATTTTTCCGTATCTTTTGGATTCGGAGTTCTTTTTCTTTTTTCTGACGTTCTTTTTCTTTTTCCTGACGTTCTATCTCATCCTGAGCCGCAGTAACTTTTTTCAATTCCGCTTTCAGTTTTTCATCGGCGAATTTTTCTGCGAGTATGAAATTCCGGTTTTCTTTGATATCAGGGATTGCAGCCAACATAGTTTTGTTCGTAAATTCAAATTCTACGAGCATAAGATTAAAGTATCCCCAACCGTTTTCTGGTTCCTGATCAAGGAAACGCTGCAAGCAGGAGTAGGCACTTTCAAAATCTCCGGTAGAGATCATAATTTCTGCACGGCGGAGCAGGGCTGTTGATTTTCCATTATTTTTTGATTCTGCTGATTCCGTTTTTTTATTTTCCTTCTGGCAAACTTTCTGAATTCCACGGAGCAGATCCTGAATAAATCCGATTTTTCCCATATCCTGAGCTTGAAACAGCGAGAGTTCTTCCGGAATATCATAGGCGTCCATATCCCGGAAACATGGGATCAATAAACGGGATCTGTCTTTTTTCATCAGATCCAAATAGCGGGACCATTCATTTTGAACCCAAACAGCATTGAAATATTCCGGTTTTGAACCGATAACCAACATAACTTTAGCAGAGTTCAGCGCGGCAAAAATATATGGTTCATATTGCTGTCCGATTTTAGATTCCAAAGTAATTCTGGCAAAGAAGACTTTATATCCGGCTTCAGTTAATTCATAATAAATATCCTGGGCTGTAACAGAGTCTTTTGTCCGGATTCCGGAATCTTCAGATTCTTTATAGCAAATGAAAACATCAAAGGGCTTTTCCTGATTGGAAATAGCAAGGATCCCTTTTTGAATCTCTGCGATACGTTTTGCTTCTGCTGCGTAAATTTCCCGCTCTGCTTCTCCGGCATTTTTCAATGCTGAAAGATAATCTGCGTCGGAAAGAATTGATTCATAACTTACCCGGTAACAAGTTGGGATTCGTTCTTTGGTCACAGGATCTTCTACGTATTCGATTCCGAACTTTGAGAGAACCAGCCCCCAATAAGCCTCAGAGTCGCCCGGATTGGCAGCAATATATTGCTCATATGCTTGCACAGATATTATGAGAGACACAAGAGGTCTCTCATTTTTTATGTCTGAAAACAAAAAATGGTTTGCCTCTTGATAAAAACGGATTTATGTTAATCCAAGAACACCGAAGTCGCATAGTGCGCTTCAAAAATCAGGAGGAC
>JAFVTF010000046.1 GCA_017503375.1 Lentisphaeria bacterium
AAGTTTCACAGACTCAACCTTGTTTTTTGCTTTTGCCATACGAATACCTAAAATAACAGGTTATGGCTGATTATAGCACAACAATGGGCATTTTGCAACCCCAAGTGGGGAAAAGTGGGGACATTTTGTTAAAATTTGAGCGTAAAAATGGCGGAGAGAGGGGGATTCGAACCCCCGGTACGGTATGACCCGTACGACGGTTTAGCAAACCGTTGCTTTCGGCCACTCAGCCATCTCTCCGCTTCAGATAAGACTCCGTTAATATAATCACCTTTTTCAAAATTACAAGTGTATTTTTAATAAAAATAATTTTTTTTTGTTTTTTATAGTTATTTTTTTGTTTTCTTCTGGTGCAGTTATTTGATTTTTTTTCTCCTTTGAAACTGCCGCCTTTTGAATTTTTGAAAAACTGTGCTATATTCCATTCTGTTATCCCATTCAGATGAAAAAGGTTTGTCATGGTCACACTCTCAGAATTTGCAGAAGAAAAAACTCCCGAAGAATTGGAGGATATGGAGAATCTCGAAGAAGAGATTCAGGCTTCTGCACATCCGAAACGGGAACAGCCCGTTTGTGTTGCCGAAACAGAGTTCTTTTTCTCGGAACAGAGTCCTTTGAAAAAAGCTGCAGAACATGGAGGGCGTCCTTATGAAAAACGCCCGCAGCAGACAGAAATGGCTGTGGAAATTGCAAAATCGTTTGAGGATGGTGAAAATCTCTGTGTGGAAGCTCCTACAGGAATCGGAAAAAGTTTTGCGTATCTGGTACCATCCATCCACATGGCTCTTTCCTGTCATAAGCCGGTGATCATTACCACCGAAACAATCAATCTGCAGGAACAGCTTGTTTACAAAGATCTTCCGCTGCTGAAAACTCTGATGGGAAAAGATTTTACTTATGTCCTCGCAAAAGGACGGTCTCATTACCTCTGCCGCCGTCGTTTGGCTATGGCAATGGGCGGCGGAAGAGACAGTTTTTATGTTCCTCAAGGGCAGGGGGAAGATCTCATGAAAATCGCAAGGTGGGCCGATTCCACAGAGGATGGTTCCCGTTTTGATCTGGATTTTCATGTCAGCAATGAATTATGGTCGGCTGTTTGTTCTGAAGCGGGGAACTGCCGCGGTCCGGCCTGCAAGATGTTCCGCCGCTGTTTTTACTGGAACGCACGGAAAAGCTGGGACAAGGCTGATATTGTTGTGGCAAACCATGCTCTTTTCTTTGTCGATTTGAAAATGAGAGCATTGGAAGAGTTGGAAAATACTCCGCTGCCGAATTATTGCGGCGTTGTTTTCGATGAAGCGCATACGTTGGAGGATTCCGCAGCCAATCATCTCGGACATTCCGTTACTTCCGGCGGTGTCCGCCAATTTCTGAACCGTTTGTTCAACCCGTCCAGCGGACGCGGACTTCTGACCAAACCGGGCGAAAGTGCAATGGAAATCCGGGCTGCTGTGGCAAATGCCATGGACACCGCTGAAAAATTCTTTGAAACTTATTATGAACTCGTTTCTGATTCCAAAGAAAATACATTCCGGATTCTCAAAGCGAACAAATATCCGGATCAGCTGACTCCTGCTCTGGCAGGGCTTTCTGAAAAACTTAAAAATTTCATTGCCGATCAGGACGATAATGATTACCGGATGGAACTGATGTCCATGCTCGATCGCTGTGAAGCACTCCGGGCAGAAATCGGCGGTTTCGTCAACATGGAATATGAAAATCATGTTTATTGGACAGAAGGCAGACCGCCAATCGGGATGGGCGTTCATCCAACGACTGAACTGGCTGCGGCTCCCCTGGATATTCCCGCAATTTTACGGAGAACTCTTTTTTCAACCGGAAAACCTGTTGTTCTGACCAGTGCAACTCTGGCTGTGAACGGTTCTCTCGATTATTATTTCCGCCGGACCGGATTCAGTCACGGCAGCGGATTTGTTCTGGATACACCGTTTGATTATCAGAAACAGGTCCGTTTGTTCCTGCCTCATAAAGAGATGCCTCAGCCTAACGAAGACTCTTTCATTCAGGAGGCCTGTCACCGGATTTATCATTTTGTAAAATATACAGGCGGCAGAGCTTTTGTGCTGTTTACCAGTTTCACTATGCTGAAATTCTGTGCCGACGCGCTCATGAACCGGATCAATTCTCTGGGAATTAAAATGCTGATCCATGGAGAATCAACTTCCAGAAGTGCAATGCTCGATGAATTCAAAAACAGCGGACAGCCTTCCGTTCTCTTTGGTGCTTCCAGTTTCTGGACAGGGGTCGATGTTCCCGGCGATGCTTTATCGAATGTGATTATTACGAAACTGCCTTTTGCTGTGCCGACTCATCCGCTGATTGAAGCAAGATTGGAGGAAATCAAAGCAAGAGGCGGGCGTCCTTTTGAAGAGTATTCCATTCCCGATGCCGTTCTGAAATTCCGGCAGGGGGCAGGGCGGTTGATTCGCAGTAAAACAGACAGCGGAATCATTGTGATTCTGGATCGACGCATTGTAACAAAATCTTACGGACAGCGGTTCCTGAATTCTATTCCTTATTGTCCATGCGAATATTTTAATTGAAGATTTTTACTGGAACCACGGAAGTCACGGAAAGAACACGGAAAACAGATGGCATTTTAATTTTTTTCAAAAATTGAAATGCCGCAAAAAGGTTTGAAAATACTATCCTGAGAATGCCCCCAGAAAATATAAACAGGAACCACGGAAGTCTCGAAAAGAACACGGAAAAAAAGATGGCATTTTAATTTTTTTCAAAAATTGAAATGCCGCAAAAAGGTTTGAAAAAGGATGATGGGGTTCGGGGAAGAAGGGAAAAACTTTCCTGAAAAGTGTTTCCCTTCTTCCCCGATCACAATCCCCTGTTCCTATTTCAAAAGTCCCCAGGCTTTCATATCGGTTTCCAGACGGATTGGATTGAAGACTTCGCCCGGACGCCATTTTCCATGATATTCCATGGTTGGAACAACCCAGTCATCTCCGCCGTTGACACGGATGATTTCATCTACAACCTCTGTGGGGGCTGTTTCAATGTCGATTGCTTCAAAAGGAATTCCTTTTTGTTTCAGCCATTCCATTGCGGCACGGCAGTGTGGACAAACGGACCAGTAATAGACTTTCAGTTCATTCATAAGACGACCTCCTTGTGTATAAAAGGTTGGACAGCTTATTTCGGGTTTCGTTCCAATTGAAATTCCGGGGGCGGCAATTCTTCTCCGGAAAGGAATTTCCGGCAAAGATTTTCAGCTTTTTGAATTTCTTCGGGCGGAATCCAGTAAATCGGCAAACCTTCCCGTTCCATTTTACGGAACCAGGTATCCTGCCGTTTTGCAAATTGACGGATTTTGATCAGCAGAGAATTCCGAGCATCCTGCAGGGAGACTCCTTTGGAGAAAACAGCGGAAAGTTCCCGGTATTCCAATCCGAATGCTTCCATACGTTCCCAGGAAACGCCGGATTCATGCAGGGAACGGATTTCATCCATCATTCCCTGGTCCAAACGTTCATCCAATCTTTTTTCGATTCTGTCTCTGACTTCTGCTCTGGGACGGAATGCGCCGATAATTAAAAATTCTGCACCCGGAATCGGGCCGCCATATTCCGCTGTTTTTTGAGCGGATGCCTGTATTTCCAGTTTCCGGGCATTGCGGTAGGGATTGTTTTCTTCACCGAGAATCAGCTTTTCCTGATCGTTTCTCTGTTTGGAAAGTTTTTCAGCGGAAAGAGATTTTACAGCGTTCCGGAACTCTCTGTCGGCAGCACCTCCTGGGAGTTCATAGCCGCGGATAAGCGCATCAAGATAAAGGGCTGTTCCTCCGCAGATCAGAGGCACTTTTCCTCTTGCGGAAATATCTGCTGCGGCAATTTTTGCTTCCCGCATGAAATCTGCAAGAGAGAATTGTTCTTTTTCTGCTGGATCAGCAATATCCAGAAGATGGGCGGGAACACGGTCTGCTCCCGTTCCATATTCGGACAGGTCTTTTCCGGAACCGATATCCAGCCCGCGGTAAACCTGCCGGGAATCTGCGGAGATGATTTCCCCGTTTAATTTCCGGGCAAGTTTTACTGCCAACGCCGTTTTTCCGGAGGCGGTCGGTCCGGTTATAACAATCAGTTTCATCCTTTTTTGAACCCGCGCTGTCTGGCTGCTTCATATAAAAGAATGGTTGCCGCAGTTGCCACGTTCAGGGAGTCCATTTTGCCAAGCATAGGAATCTGAACGTTAACATCTGCACTGTTCATCCAATACTCAGTAAGCCCATACTGTTCCGCTCCGACGACAATGGCAACGCCTTTCGTCATGTCGTAATCGGTATAAACATCCGTTGAATGGGGACTTGCCGCAATGGAGGTGATATTATGTTTCCGCAGCCATTCCACACACTCTTCGCTGGAAGTTTCTGCAACGGGAACATAATAGATGGCACCTGTGCTGGCGCGGATCACATTGGGGTTCAGCACGTCTGTCTGACGGTTGCAGATGATGACCCCGTCTGCGTTGACGGCATCGGCACTGCGGAGCATGGACCCGAGATTCCCCGGTTTTTCGATGGTTTCCGCCACCAGATAAAGTCCGTTTTCCACAACAGGCATATCTTCCAGACCGATATGATGCATTTCAGCCAGAGCGATCAGCCCTTCCGGACGGTCACGGTAAGCGAGTTTGGAAAGCAGAGGTCCGGTCGTTTCAAAGAGTTCAGCACCCTGCGCCGCCGCTTTTTCCAGCAGCGCAGGTTCATTTTCTCCCAGATACAATTCCGGTGCAAACCAACATTCTGTCAGATGGATTCCGGCCTCCAGCGCACGGGAAAGTTCCCGGTAGCCTTCCAAAACCGTCAATCCGGCCTTATCCCGTTCTTTACGTTCACGCAGAGAAAGAACACGTTTCAACCGCTGATTTTTCGCACTGGTAATGAGAAGTTTTTCCATTTCTCACCCGAAAATAATATCCCCGAAACATTCCGGCTGATGGAAGTTGAAGATCTTGATGGGGTTCCAGGTTGCCCAGCGGGGATGGCTTGTTCCATCGGCACAAGTATAGAAGTTTGCTCTCCAGGTGGTTCCCTTGGCGGGGATTCCATCGGTGCCGAATTCATGTTCAAAGAGAGAGAAGGGAATATACATTGCAAGTTCCCAGTTGCAGGGATCAGTGATTTCTTCCACAACGTCTTCTGCTTTCAGTGTGGGATAGCGTTTGACTGCATCATTGGCAAAATCATCGACTTTGTGATATTTTGCAAAACCGTGATCGGTTCTGGTGTGATCAACAACATGATAAAGCAGCATGACACCGCATGCATTGAATTCAAAGTTCAGATATCCTTTTCCTCCGGTTGGTTCCACAAAAAATTCAACACAGGAGTCTTTGCAGACACAATCCTGATAATTTTTTGCAACACATTTGACCCAGCGGTCTTTGAGAGAATAGCGGAGATAAAGTCCGTTTGCATCATAAAGAACACGGCAGAGTGTTTCCGGACGGCTGTCGGAACTCTTTGCCTGGAAATTGTCGATTTTAAGAACGTTTGCACTTGCCCATTCCTGTTCTGTGGGCATGACTCCTGCGGCATGTCCGGCAGGAAGTGAATTGATTGTGTAGCTCATGTCAGCTCCTCTATTTTAATTTGGTTTTATCCGAAAATAATCTCTCCGAAACATTCAGGGAGATGGAAATTCAATTGATTAACGGGACTCCATGCTGCCCAACGTGGATGGCTTGTTCCATCGGCGCATGTATAGAAATTTCCGCGCCAGACAGTACCTTTAACAGCTTTCCCAACAGAACCGAATTCTTTTTCAAGGACGGCGAAGGGGATATAAACACCAAGTTCCCAATCACAGCGATCAGTGATTTCTTTTTTCACATCCGCCGGATTCAGCGTGGGATAACGTTTGACAGCTTCATTTGCATAATCGCCGACAGCATAGTAATCCGCATAGGCATCACCGACTTCTGTCCAGTCGATCACATGATAAAGCAGCATGACACCGCATGCATTCAGTTCAAAATTCATATATCCTTTACCGGGAACAGGTTCCACAAAAAACTCAACGCAGGAATCTTCACAGACGCTGTCCTGATAATTTTCTGCAACACATTTGACCCAGCGGTCCTTGAGAGAATAACGGAGATAAAGTCCGCTTGCATCGTAAAGAGCTTTACAGGTGACTTCCGGGCGGGCATCGGAGCCTTCCGGACGGAAATTGTTGATTGCAAGTGTATTTGCTCCAGCCCACTCCTGTTCTGTCGGCATTTTTCCGGCTTCGTGAGAGTCTGGCAGGGGATTGATAATGTATTTCATAGCTCTATCCTGATAAATTATTTGCCTTCGCAAAGTTTAATGACAGCCGTAGTGGAATATCCCGGCACAAACGGGATAAACTGAAATTCCGCACCGCAGGCAAAAAGAACACTGCGTTCAGAAGGATCAAGTTTTTCAACGGTATAATCTCCGCCTTTCACATAAACATCCGGAGCCAATGCTTCCAATTCCTTATTGCATCTCTGAGAATCAAATATGACCACTGCATCAATAAATTCCAGACAAGCCAGCAGAAACGCTCTGTCAAGTTCTTTACAAATCGGGCGTGTGGGGCCTTTCAGTTCGCGGATGGAGGCATCGGCATTAACCAGGACCAGAAGCGCATCTGCTGTGTTCCGGGCTGATTGCAGATATTCTGCATGTCCCCTGTGAAGAATATCAAAACAGCCATTTGTGACTGCCAATTTTTTACCTTGTTTTTTCAGTTCATTCCGCCATTCCACTGCCTGGGCAAGTGTCATGACTTTGGGCTTAACATCAATCTGCTTTGAGTTCATATCTGGGGTCCTTGGTTTTCGGCATAAAAGAAACATCTTTGATATCCAGATGAAACGATTTCAGGTAAATCTGGAACATTCTGGAAAAGAAATTCATTTGTTTTGTGGAAAGAACATCACCTACAGAAACTTCAGCTCCCACAAGATCAGCCGCAATGGTAAAACTGCTCTGTCCCGGCATCTGGAGCGTGTATCCGGCATTGTAAGCATCACGAAGATTGAACGTTTTGTCAAATGTTTCTGCAACAGTGTATTTTTCAGTGTCCATATCTTCTGAAGAATAGTAAGTTCGCGCTCCGGAATTGGGTTTGTCATCGGAAGTGAACGGAACAAGATCTTTCCCGTAATCCCAGCTCAGAATATCTTCTGCTTTGGCTTTGCCGGGACTTTTTCCCAGATCAACTGCGCTGCGGGTTTGAATGGTGTTCTGCACATTCGCTCTACCTAGAACTGCCACGAGAATCAAGCCGGAAAATACAAAAATAATGGGGATGAGGCACACAACAAATTCCATGAGCACCTGGCCTTTTTCAGTTGATCTTCTCATGAAAAGTCCTCCGTTTTTTATTTCAGATGTGAAAGTTCCTGACATCCCAGCGGATAAACTTCAAAACCCATTTCAAACAAAGATTCATGATCCAGAATATTCCGTCCGTCAAACAGGAATGCAGGCTTTTCCATCAGAGAGAATATTTTTCTGTAATCATATTCCGCAAACTCCTGCCATTCCGTTACAACAGCGACAGCGTGAGCACCTTTCACTGCTTCATACGGATTATCACAGAACGTCACATTCTCATACCCGGCAAGATCCTTTCTGGCATTTTCCATGGCTTTCGGATCATAAATCGTAAGGTTTGCATTTTCTTCCAGAAGCATTTTTGCAATGTAAATCGCAGGGGATTCCCGGGTATCTCCAGTATCCGCTTTGAAGGCAAAACCGAACATCGCAATATTTTTACCGGAAATAGTATTGAACATGGAACGGACAATCCGTTCTGCAAAACGCCGTTCCTGATATTCATTCATTTTGACAACCTGTTCCCAATACGCCGCAACTTCAGGCAGGTTGTAAGTCTCACAGAGATAAACCAGATTCAAAATATCTTTTCTGAAACAGGAACCACCGAAACCGACACCCGGACGCAGAAACTTTGCTCCGATTCTGGAATCCATGCCAACTGCACGGGAGACTTCCCGCACATCAGCCCCAGTCCGTTCACACAGGGCAGAAACGCTGTTCATAGAAGAGATTCTCTGTGCCAGCATTGCATTGGCAATGAGTTTGGACATCTCACTGCTCCATACGTTGGTGGTCAGAATCTTTTCCCGGGGAACCCAACGGGCATAAATATCAACCAGAGCCTGCATTGCTTCGTGTCCATCAGGCGTCCGCATGGAGCCAATCAGAACTCTGTCAGGATTTTCCAAGTCTTTTACAGCTGTTCCTTCTGCCAGAAATTCCGGATTGGAAAGGACGTGAAACTCATATCCGTTGGCATTTGCCTGAAGGATTTTATGAATCATTTCAGCCGCTCTGACAGGCAGGGTGCTTTTTTCAACAACAATTCTGGGACCATCTGCATTTTCGGCAATCATGCGGGCACAGCGTTCCCAATATTGGAGATTTGCCGCTTTCCCCGCACCTGTCCCGAATTTCTTTGTGGGCGTGTTGACACTCACAAAAATAATATAGGCATCACGAATGGCAGACACTGCATCGGTGGTGAAAAACAGGTTTTTCCCACGGCATTTTTTGACAAGAGCATCCAGCCCCGGTTCATAAATCGGAAGTTGATCCGAGTTCCATGCCGCAATCCGTTCTTCATTGATATCGGCAACCGTTACGGTATAATCGGGGCATTTTGCCGCGATCATAGCCATTGTGGGACCGCCCACATAACCGGCACCGATACAGAGAATGTGCTTTTTGTCAGCCATTCGTTTTCCTTTGGCTTATCAGTTATCTGCCATATAGTTGGGAGCATCTTTGGAAAGAAGGATATCATGGGGATGAGCTTCTTTCAAGCCAGATGCACTCACGCGGATGATCTTTGCACGTTCCGTAAGTTCGGGAATCGTGCGGGTTCCGCAATATCCGAGAGAATAACGGAGACCGCCGGTGAACTGATGGACGACTTCCCACAAAGCTCCGCGGTAGGGAACCATACCTTCGATTCCCTGCGGAACCAGCTTTTTGGTGTCATCAACATCGGACTGACCGTAACGTTCACGGCTGCCTTTGGAGGTCTTCATTGCTTCCAGACTGCCCATACCACGGTAGACAACATAACGTCTGCCATGGTGGATGATCTTATCTCCGGGGCTTTCCATAGTTCCTGCAAGAACAGAACCCATCATAACACAGTGCGCTCCGACTGCCAAAGCCTTGGCAACGTCGCCGGACTGCTTGATACCGCCATCTGCGATAAGGGGAACTTCATCTCCGATTGCCTTGCGGACTTCATAAATAGCGGAGACCTGCGGCATACCGACACCTGCAACAACGCGGGTTGTACAGATGGAACCGGGTCCGATACCGACTTTGATTGCATCCACACCCGCATCCAGCAATGCTTTTCCTGCATCGCCTGCTGCGATATTTCCGGCAACAACGTCTGCAGAAATAGAGCGTTTCTTCAATTCTTTAACGGTTTCGATTACTCCTTTGGAGTGACCGTGAGCTGTGTCAATTACAAGCGCATCCACACCTGCTGCGAGCAGACAGTCAATCCGTTTCCAGTCCATGGGGCTGATTGCAGCTGCAACACGGAGTCTGTGTCCGGCATCGCGGTTGTAGTTCGGCGCAATATTGCGGATGATTGTTCTTACGTCTGTGTAGCTGTAAAGTCCGGTAAGTCTGCCGTTTGCATCAAGGGTGGGCAGCTTTGCCAGTTTATTCTTTGTCATGATGTCGTATGCTTCCTGAAGTTCAGTTCCATCGGGAGCCGTAACCAGTTTTGCGGTCATGACATCTTTGAGTTTGACATTGTAGTCTGTCAGATATTTGATATCGCGGGAAGTGACAAGCCCCACGAGTTTTCCATCATTGTCAACGATGGGGAATCCGGAGAAGGAGTACTGCTTAGCAGCTTTTTCGTTCAGCATTTCTTCTACGGTCTGTTCCTGATTGAAGCAAATAGGCTGACGGATAAAACCGTTGAGGTATTGTTTCACCTTGCGGACTTCATCTGCCTGAATTTCAGGAGCAAGATTTTTGTGGATCACACCAATACCGCCGAGCTTTGCCATAGCAATTGCCATTTCGCTTTCGGTAACAGTGTCCATCGCAGCAGAGACGAACGGGATGTTCAGTCTTATGTTGCGGGAAAAATTGGTGGAGACATCTGATTCATCGGGCAGAAAATCTGCATACTGCGTGATCAGTGAAATGTCGTCAAACGTGAGCCCTTCAAACTTGAAGTTGGCCATAAATTCGTCAATGAAAGTGTTGTTCATCCTAAAACCTCCGTTTGCCTTTGAAATATAACGCTTTTTTCGGAAATTTCAAGCTGAAAAACTGCCTTCTCTCAATTTTCTTATCAGTTTTTTGTGGATTACAGGGGAGTATCCGGAAAAAATGGATTTTTACTTTCCGGAAAAACCGGCCGCAAGATGAATTTTTTCAATTTCTTCCTGTCTCAAACTTGCTGGTATATTTTTTGAAAAATTTAACGCCCGGTAAATATTTTATGAATTGCCGATAATCCCCTCAACAATGGAAAACATTTTGTCCGGCTGGTAAACAACTGTATTTTCATCATCTGTTTTTATGGAATATTCCCCGGCAGAACCTTCCCATTGAATCAGATATTTCTTCTCGCCGTTATCAGAAAATTCAAATGCGTGCGTGTATTCTCCTTTGGAATCATGCAGTTTATTTTTCAATCCTTTTTTACGGCAAACTTCGGCAAAATACTTGAAAACCGGGTCAACACAATGGCTGTCCGGAGTTTTACGTTCTGCCAGAACAACATGACCATTTGAAAAGTAAACTCTTTTGTAAGATGCATAATCAATGATTTCCGGACATTTGAGAATGCATCTGAGCCAGGGGACTGTATCAGCTGCCTCTCTCTTTTCTATTATAAGAGAATCGAGATATTCTTCAATGGATTTTTCACTGTGATTATCTCTCCAGTTGTCTATGAGAGACCGAAATAAAACCTGACCTTCCGGTTCGCGCAGACAGCGTTTGAAACTGTTGTCGCGATCCTTATTGTATTGAAAAAGCCGGTTTGTTTTGTGCCAGCAGTCCGGTGCAAAGGCAAGCAATGCGGCATAAAATTTATTGCCGGCAGAGCTGATCATATCAAGAATGGAAATGAGGCGTTTCCCATAGTCTTCAAAAAGTTTTTTGTCATCCTGTGCCCAATTCAGCAGACAGCGTATCTGTCCCCAGAGATAGCGATGTGTTTCAGCGTATTTCATAAGCGGATTCCAATCCGGGTCCAAAAGCTTCAGACGGGCTTTTTTTCTTTCCTCGTCCAATGATTGATTATCTAATCTTTTATATGTTTTATCTCCGGATTTCAAAAACTGAAGCACTATACTTTCATCTTCATAAATATCAAGTTTTCCATTTTCGATAAATGTTACCATATCGCCCATTATCAGATTTAAACTTTGCGCTGCCTCAAATGATGAAAATATTTTGTCAATACGCTGATTGTTGTTGTCATTCAGCAGGATGTTACGCATGGAAAGAACCCAATTCTGGAGATTTATGCACCACTTTTCGTGATTTGAAATATCATCACTTCCGGCAATGATCTCTGATTTTTTGACAGGGAAATGACGCAGGAAGAGAAGCATTGCATAAAATATTAATTCCACATCATTCGGGACTTTTTCAGCAAGGAAGGATTCAAACAGCGTTGTTTTGTTCTTTTCAATATGGCTGTATTCAGGAAGAATTCCGGAAATTTCACTGTAAATGCCGTTTTGATTCCGGCAGATAAGAGAATTTATATCTGTCATAAGTTGCTTGAAATCAATCATTACCTGTGTTTTCGGTACGATACAATGCTTTGCATCACTGCGAAGTTTCAGCAGGCTGTCATGATATGCTGACATCAGACCATCCAGATCAGCCTCATCTATTTTATATGCAGCCTGACGCACTTTTTCTCCAGTATGATTGTTTGCAAAAAGCTGTAATGCAACAAGCCGGATAATCAGTTTTCTGAATTGTCTTTCAGTGTTCTTTGCTGCGGAAAGTCTGGTGTGCTGTCTATCGGCATCTTCAGCCTGTTCTGTGGAAATAATCGTTTCTCTTGCGTATTTATGCCAGAAGAAATCAATCCAGATGCCATCCATGAAGGTTCTCCAGTTATCTTCATCTTCCGCAGAGGAAAGCGCACGGTCATCCTCATTTTTTTCTTTCTGCTGCAATTGTAATTCTTCTTCAAGAGTTGACTTCAGTTTATCGAAATCAGACAGCTGTTTTCCGCGGGCGTTCATTTTTATAAACAGTTCGTTGGATAATCCGAAGTCCCCGAGATTCAGCAAATGAAACGTGATATTTGAAAGATTCCGGCGGCATGTTTCAAGATTCATGCTCCATTCATTTCCCATTTCGTCATAAATGGCATCGATCATGACAAGCATGGAAAGAATCGTTGGATCATATTTCCATTCAAACTTAAACCAATCCCTGCCGCGGATAATATCTGACGGTTTTATCTCTTTGTCTGTATTTTTTGTTTTTTCAATTGCTTCATCTACATACTGTCGTGCGGAATGCAGTACCAGTTCATCACAGAATTCCCGGGAAGTGTTCCGTGTTTCATAGGTAAAGATTGACTGTCCCCGTTCAGCTGTATTGAGTTTTACTCCCATCATCCAATGGAGAAGAAAGAGGGTTGTAAGCCTCTGTTGACCATCCAGAGGTTCAAAGGCATTATCTTTATTGCTTCCATAGACAAAATCGAGTTCCGTATCCGGGCGTATTCCTTTTACAATGGGGAGTAATGTATGAATAAAGTCTTTTCTGATTTCATTCACATTGGGACAGGTTCTGCCTTGTGCATAATCTCTTTGAATTTTTGGAATCCGGATTTTTGTCTGATGTATCAAATCTTCAAAAGAGTATTTTATCAAATTTTCACTCATGGTTTTTCTTCCTCACTCAAATCAGAAACGGAATCGAATATCGGGTCAACAAATTCATGTATCGCTTTCAGATAATCTTCCCGGTCGGAAGAACTCCAGCGCATACTGTCAAGATATGTCGCTCTGATGTTGCTGTCGCTGTAATATTTCAAAAACAGATTTCTTGTGCAGACAGGAATAAAACATTCATTTTTTTTATCTTTGTTCAACAGGTAATAACGTTTGAATGCAAACGGAGCATCTTTATATTCTCTGTTGCTGGAGCTGTCAAGGAGTGTCAGATTGCTGATAAAATCCTTCTTTTTGGTTGTCAGATCAACCTCATCTTCCTTTTCGTCGGCTTCTCTTGCATAAAATTTATTGATGGTTCTGTAAAATTCATTATATATTTTTTCATTCACCCGCTGTTTTTCTTCAAAGTTTTTTATATGTCCTTTACAGAGGTTTGCCAGTTCCAGTGAACGGGGTGTGCCTTCAAGCTCAAGTATAAATTTAACTTGATTCATCCAGCGGATACGGTCTTCTTTTTCCTGTAAGGTTGCATCGTTCCTGGAATCAACATGTTCAATATCCCATTCCTGTTTTTTGTATTCGTCAAATGAAAAACGTATACAGTGTCCTCTCCGGCAGCATTCAATATTCATGAGCAGCAGTACCCGCTGAACAAATTCTGACCCGTATTCCAAATCATCAATATCTTTTTTTGTCAAATATTTGTTTTCTTTTTTGAATTTTGTCATCATCAATTGCCGCAACGCTGTTTCAGTATCTTTTTCAGTCCATTCATATTCAGGCTGAAGTTCTTTCTTCTTCTTTTTTTTCAGTTCAAGGTAACTGTGGATTTTCAACGGGGAAAATCCTATGGCAACAAGATACCCGACATAGTGGTAATACAAATTACTCTCATACCACGCAAGAAGCCGATCAAAGGTTTTCCGGACTTGTTTCCATGCATTCTGCATATTGTTTATGCCGGATGCCCATTCCCCCTGAAAAACTTCCTGTTTCTGATACCGTTCTTTTTCTCTGCAGAAATCGTAAAGTTTCTGGAATTCCCGGTAGGAAAAGTCTGTATCATCCGTTTCTTTGCGGCATGTGACAAAGTCAAAGAGTATATCTATGCGGGTTTGTGTCTTCCGGTTATCTCCGCTGATAAAATACCAGAAATTGTCATTCTGGAATATTTTTTCCATCTCATTCCATTCCATCGCAAGCTGTTCAGCCGCAAGACGGTTTTCGCTGCTATGAAGTTCGTAATCCATGACAAACAGGGCTTTTATCAGTTCCGCATTTGTCAGCGGAATTTTTCCTTTGTTGAGTCTGTTGAAAAAGTTTATACTCTGCAGATCTTCACTGTTTTCACTGATTGCATACCATATAATTTTCACCTGACGCTTTTGATCATACAGCAGAGTTCCTTTGAAGCTGTCCAAATTCTGTCTTTTGCTCGCCTGATCTTTAAACCAGTCATCAATGACCTGTCTGGCAACAGAAAGATAGTAACTGTCAATATTATCTTCAGCCCGTGGATTATCAAAATCAAGTTGCGGGCGATTCGCGTAGGTAATACTGTAGAGTGAATTCTGATAGATTTCCCGTTCATCCTCTCCCAGCTTTTTTACGAGTCGTTTCAGCAGGAGAAGCATGGTCGTCAGTCTTTGCTGTCCATCCAGAACTTCCCATGCGGATTTATCTTTATTCCATTTCACGACAACCGGCTGCAGAAAGTAGCTGTCTCCCAAATTGTCATCATTTGCAAACTGTTTTATATCTTCCAGTAAATCTGAAACCTGTCTTTTTTCCCATCTGTAACCGCGTTGGAAAGATGGTATTATGAAATAGTGCTGTCCATCCAGCAGTTCTGCGATCGGCATAGGCCGGAATTTCCGGTTCGCTTGATTTTCCATACTTATCAACATTCCCGTTCCAAAATTACTGCACTTTATGCGGCTGGTTTGTTTATGCTTTCCAGACCGAAAAAAGTGCAGCTTTTCCGCGTTTTTTCTCTTTGACGTTAACTTAATTACTGATGTCAATATCGTTAATATAGCATAAATAACCGGAAAATACAATGCAGATTATGAAATTCCAACCCCTCCCCAGGTGTTTTTTTTGACAGATTCTCTGGTGGTGTAATTTGATATAACAAGAAAAACACGAAAATATTACTGATAAAAATGAACTTTTTCAATATTTCATCCTTGACTATTTTATTACAAAGCAGTATCTTTACAAAAGAATTTAAACTGAAAACAGAAAAACGGTGTGTGGCTATGAAAAAATTATCATTTATGTTTCTTTTTTGCGTTGTCTTTGCATCAGTAATCGCTGCGGGGGCAGAGAAGGAAAAAGTTAAAATTGATGATGATACCATTGAATTGCAGGTGTCTCCCCAAATGCGCAACAAAATCCAAAGAGCCTTTGAACGGGGAACAATGTATGATGAAAATGGCGTTACAGTAATCGAGTTGGATGACGAGAACAGCAAGGGAGTTCTTGCCGACGGGGATGATGCTATTGTTATTGCGCCTCCGGAAGACCGCAGCAGTAAAACAACATTGAGCGATACTTTGAAGAGTGCAGTCTCTCCCACCGGAAGCAGTGATGAAATCGTTTCCAAAATTGCAAAAGGCGGTGCAAATTTAATGTGTAAGGCCTTCCTTGCAGTTCTTCCTTTTGCTGTCCGTATGGGCTATGGACTCGATTTGATGAGTGATGGAATCGCCCGGTCTATCCTTGGAAAACCGCAGAAAACACAAAAAGAAAAAGAGGCTCTCTGGAATGAATACGTTCAATGGGAAATGAAAATCCAGAAATCCGGAAAATCTCTGCAGTATATGGTCTTTGAATACGATGAGTATGTCGATGACAGTAAAAAGGTTCAGCCTAAAAAGAAAGTTCCGGCTGAAACAAAAAAGATTGTCCGGAAACAGAAGCCTGCAGCAGAAGAGGTTGTTGAGGAAGATGTGGAAGAAGAGGATATTCCGCAGAAAGTGGTAACCATCAATAATTTCGTTCAGACAACTTATGTTGCTCCCACCAGACGGAATGTGGTTTTAGCTGTTCCCGGCCGGGTTCGTCCCCGCGGACACAGAATCCGGCACCGGGTTCACTATCTGCCCGGAATCCGGCGTTCCGCCAAACGTCATGGACCGCCGCCCCGTCCGGTGGTAATCCGCAAAAAAAGACATCATCATGCCCATGTTGCAGGCAGACCGAAACGTTTTGAGTCACATCGCCGTCCGAAAGTCGTGATGCATACAAAAGGTTATCGCCGTCCGGCACGTCATGCACGTCCGGCACCTCCGCGCAGAGGAAATAGACGCTGATGCTTATGAAATAATTAATATTCTTTCTTCCCGTTTTTCTTCTCTTCAGCGGATGTTCCGTGATGGAAAAGAAGATAAATCTGTTGTCAGAACCCGGAATGGAAGAACAGACAGATTTCTTTGTTTGTTTTTACTGTTTTGTGTTGAAGAGTGTAGTTTAATATCGTTTTATTTTTTTGGCTGTGGTATAGTCTGGTAAAACGAAAGGGGCTGTTACAGATTCTTAAACATATCCTGGAAGATCCGGCAATATTCCTGAATGGGACTTTCATGGAGAGAGCTTTCGTTTTGAATACTTTGCAGCCGGGATGCTGTTTTCAAAACTCTCCGGATACGGTCCCAGTCAATAGTTCCTTTTCCCGGATGAAGATGCTCATCTTTGATACCTCTGTTATCATGCATATGGCAGTTTACGAGCCATGGTGCAAATTTTTCAAGAAGATTTTCTTCCCAGATTACCGATGTACCCAAATCATCCCAGATCACCGGAACAACTGTTTCTCCGGGGAATTGAGAACCTTTTTCCATCAGATTTCCATGTCCGCTGTCGTAACACAAACCTAAATATGGAGAATTGAAATATTCCATGACTTTCAAAAGAATCGTGCTGTGGTTCAGCGGGGTCCATTGATTTTCCAAAGCAATGATTATTCCGCATTTTTCCGCTTCCGGAAGCAGAATTTCCAATGACGATATCAAAGCCTTGTAATAATCTTCAAGAGTCAGGTTTGTTCCGAAAATACTGTTGAAGGTGTTGCCTGTATGGAACGCCATTGTTTTAACGCCGAATTGACGGCAGAACTGAAATGTCATGCGGTGGCGCAGAAGCAGCGTTTCCTTCCATTCAGGAATCGGCATGCCGGGATCAGACCAGGGGCCCCAAAGAGCATGGGAATCCACAAAATCCAGACCGAATTCCTGCATATCCTGATAAAAAGTGAGCAGATACCCCGTGTCGCGGCATCCTTCTCCGAACAGATTGCTTGTAAGAACCAGATGTTTCACTCCGCTTTCAGCAAATTCACGCATCCATTGTTTCTGCTCATCACGGGTTCCTTTTGTCCAGGGATAACAGTAGGTCAGCGGTATCATAGAGATTCCTTTTTCTTATTGATCAGCTTTCTTCTGGAGTTCCAGAGCTTTTCCGGTGATTTTCAGAGCGTGTTCTGTTCCGTACGGATGGCTGATTCCGGAAATTTCATTCCAGAGAAGTTTTACATAATCCAATTCAGTAGATTCTTTTGCAAAAATCTCTTCCGTTCCGTTAGCATCATAAATTCTGATCGGAAAATCAAGGTTGTAATTGAATTCAATGACACCTTTTTTTCCAAACAGAGTGAATCTCCAGCTGAATGGTGTTCCGCCTTTGAAACCTGCGGGGAGTGAATAAGAGACATCTCCCATTACACAGCAGCCGTTTTCAAGCGTTAGCATGAAGTTTGCTCCATCGTGGAATTGAGGTTCTTCGTATGCAAAAGCGTTCCAGCATTTTGCAGCTGTCAATTCTGTAATCGGTTTTCCTGTCAGAAATTCCACTGCATCCAGACCATGGATTCCAAGATCGTTGATTGTACCGCCGTGTTTTTTATTATCGTAATACCATGACGGACGGATTCCGTAACTCAAACCGTGCTGTCCGCCGAACTGGATCATCTGAACATCTCCGATTCTTCCGGCTTTAATCATATCGCGCACAGCGGTAAATTTCGGATGATGCCGCAAATCCAGCATGATTCCGACTTTGAGATTTTTTTCTTCAGAAAGTTTTCGGATTTCATCCAGTTCCTCGAGCGTGATACAAAGCGGTTTATCGGCGATGATATGTTTTCCCCGTTTCATTGCCGCAATTGCTCTGGAACCGCGGATTCCGAAATACTCTCCGATTGCCAGCACATCAAAGTCTGCATTGTTCAGCATGTCTTCAAAATCAGTATGTGTGACTTTGAAATTTTTCTGTTCTTCAAGCCGTTTTGCTGTTTCCGGATCTTCTTCACAAATCGCTGTGATTTCCCAATCATCCGTAGATTCCTGCATCATCTGATACAAATGCTGCAGGTGTCCGTTGTTCAAACCGATAAATGCTGCCTTCATTTGTTTTCTCCATTGAATTCCAATGCAAGTCCAACAAAAAAACGGATTCCTTTTTCCAGCACAGAATCATCGAAATTAAATCTGTCCGTATGGAGGTTGGCTGTATTGTCGCCATTTCCCAGAAATGCAAAGAATCCGTCATATTTCTGAAGATAGAATGCAAAATCCTCACTTCCCATGGAGCTGTTCTCCATCTCTTTGAAATATTCCGGACCGAGATATTTTACAGCGCATTTTTTTGCCATTTCATAACCGTACTCTTTATTCATGGTGACGGGGTAGGGCAGGTCAAGGTTGAAATCACATTTGACATCATCTTCAGCACAGATATCTTTGCAGAGTTTTTCAAAATCCACAACCATTTTTTCTCCGGCTTCGGGATCAAGATAACGGATCGTTCCCTGAAGTTCAGCCTGTTCCGGAATCACATTTGAATTACTTCCGCCATTGAGAGCGCAAACGGTCAGTACACAACCCTCCGGGATGATTCTTTTTGTTGCTGTAACGAGCTTTGAGGCTGTTTCCAATGGATTTTTTGCCGCTTTCGGTGCACTGCCGTGTCCGCCGACACCGGTAATGACGATCCGGAAGAATCCGGCGGCAGCCATGACAGCTCCGGTTTTGGTAAAGATTGTTCCATGTGGAACTTTCGGCCAGTTGTGGAGTCCGGCAACAAACGCAGCTTCCGGATTCTCCAGAGCTCCTGCTTCAACAACCTTTTTTGCCATTGCCCGGATTTCTTCTCCGGGCTGGAACAGAAAACGGAGGGAACAGTTCAAATCATCTTTGAGTTCCTGCAGACAGAGTATTGCTCCATAGACCATTGCCGCATGTCCGTCATGACCGCATGCATGCATGAAACCTTTCCGGGTGGAAACGTAGGGCAGGTCATTTTTTTCTTCGATGGGCAGCGCATCAATATCAGCCCGCAGGGTAAGATTCGGTTTTTCCGGGTCTCCCATCAAGGCAACAACATCTGTTCCGATAAAGGGTTCCTGCACTTCAAGATCCGGAATTTTTGCCAGCTTTTCACGGATATAAGCAGAGGTAAGATGTTCTTCCCCCGCCAATTCGGGGATCTTATGAAGGTCATGCCGGAATTCAATGACTTCCGGCAAATGTTTTTTGATGAGAGAATCCAGATTTTTCATAGTTCAGTCAGCCATCCATTCCTGAAGATGTTCTGCCACAAAGGCATCGTCGTGAAGATGCGGATATGCATCATGAACACGGGTGATTTCATCAGCCTGTCCGGGAGAAAGCACTTCAGCCGGATTCAGACACCAGATTCCTTTCAGGAGACCCTGTCTGCGGAGAACTTCATGAATTCCGGGGATGCATCCTGCAAATGCGTGTGAGGGATCAAAAAATGCCGCATTACTGTCAGTAACCTGAATTGCGCGGGTGAGCAGTTCGGCTGGAACAGCACCGCCGTTTTCTTTTACGGCATGAATTTCATTCAGCAGATCCACAGCTTTTTTGGTCCAGCAGCACCAGTGTCCGAGCAAGCCGCCTTTGACCTGCTGTTTGACCCCGTTGAATTCGTAATCTGTCAGCAGATCAACAACGATATTGTCATCGTTTCCGGTGTAAAGAGTGATATCTTTTCCGGATTCAGCCACTGCACGGATCACGTCAATGGTGCAATAACGGTTGAACGGAGCCATCTTGATTCCGATCAGATTGTCGATTTTTGCAAACTCTTTCCAGAATTCATAGGGCAGGATTCTTCCGCCGACGCTGGGCTGGAGATAGAACCCGATGATCGGAATGACTTTTGCCACAGCGCGGCAATGTTCCAGCATTTCTTCCACACTTGCTCCGGCAAATGCACTGAGACTCAGCAGTCCGGCATCATAACCGTTTGCCGCTTCAAAATCCGCTTCATAAAGAGCCTGTTCAGTCTTTCCGCAAATGCCCCCGACTTTCAGAATCTTGCGTCCGCGCCGTTCACACCATTCATCAATGAAGGCAGATGTCTGTTTCAGAACAGGTTCAAACAATCCGATTTCCGGTTTCCGGATTTCAAACTGAGTTGAGTGAACGCCTACAGCGATCCCGCCGACTCCGGCATCAATATAGTAGCGGCACAAAGCCCGCTGGTTCTCCGGCATGAATTTCCGGTTTTCATCCAATGCAAGCGGCTGTGCAGGAATGACAGCCCCCTTGCGGAATGCGGACAGTACATTTTTATCAATATCAGCAATTGTTTTCATGATCAGAACTTTCCGTTGTTGACTTCAAAGTGGGTGGGTTTACCGATAGAGATTCCTCCGTTGAGGATCCATTCAGCCTGCCAGCGGATCATAGTATCCATCGCAACTGAAGGATAACCGAATGTATCGCACATCTTTGCGGAGTTATTCAGATAGCACTGGTTGCCGGGCGTTCCTTTGAAGTGAACTTCCTTGCCGAGAAGTTTACCAAGTTTGAGAGCTGCTGTTTCCACAGAAACCGTTTCCGGTCCGGTGATATTCATGATCGCACAGGGATTTGCACAATGTTCCAGGCAGCGCAATGCATAACTGTTGGCATCTCCCTGCCAGATGGCATTGAAGTAACCGACAGTGTTATCAACAGGTTTCCCGTTCATAATATTTTCTGCTATGTCGTGCAGTACACCATAGCGGAGGTCAATTGCATAATTCAAACGGTAAAGCAGAATTTCTGTTCCGTTTTTCCGGGCGCAATTCTGGAAAATCCGTTCTCTGCCCAGACAGGACTGGGAATATTCTCCGACAGGTTCGGGGAGAACTTCTTCCGTACATCCGCAGGAACCGACAGGAACAAGCGGATAGACGCATCCAGTGGAGAATGCAACGATTCGGCTTTCTTTGAAGTGATCTCCAACATACGCCGGAGCAAGAACATTCATTGCCCATGTCTGATCTTCACTGCCTTGGGTTCCGAATTTTCTGCCAGCCATAAAAATGATATTTTTGATTCGGGGAAGCTGCTTGACTGCTTCCGGATCCAGAAGGTTGCAAGCAATAGTTTCAATTCCCCATGATTCCATTTTTGCGCGTTCTTCTGCATTGGAAAAACGGGCAACTCCATAAACCTTTTTGGCAACTCCTGCTTCCTTGATCGCATTAACCGCAAGACGTCCCATCGTCGGCCCCATTTTTCCGCCGATTCCGAGAATCATAATATCTCCATCAAGGCGTTTCATCATTTCGATCAACTCAATCCCGGGACGGGCAAGTCTTTCTTCCAGTTCCACTACAGTTTTCATAAGCAACTCCTGTTATTTGCTATATCGGTTCTTTGCAATTTTTTTTTACCAGGGATAGTGATCCCAAACAATTTCAAGTGTTTTTTCTCCTGTTTCAACTTTGACTGTACGAACTGCATCACGCAGATCAATCGCTGCGTTGATCCTGTTCATTCTGGAAGTATCGGAGATCTTTACTGCCTTCATTTTCCGGATAAATTCTTCCGTAGTACAATCCTGTTCCACCATCATAAAGAATCCTCCGAACGCATGATTCTGTGTGTAAAGCTCTGCTTTCTCTTCATTCAGATTATACATATTCAAATCCAAAACATTTCCTTTCTTTCTGATCTGAAAATCATTCCGGTAACCGGAACAGATCCACAGATTAGAACCGTGCATCATCGATCGTTTCAATGGGAAGAGACCCACATGGATCCCATCCATACGAATGATCAGAGGTCCTGACGTATTTCCTGAAACAGGTTTTCCGTCAATATCCAGTATATCACCGTCAAAACGCGCAAAATGCAGACTGAATCCCAATTTCTGCAGTTCAGCATCCACTTTGTCGATTTTCGTCAAACAAAGCAAATGATTCTGCTTCAAAACGGTTCGGATCTTCGGCTCTGGCGGAAAACTTCTCCAGGAATAGATTTTTTCCATCTTTTCCATCGAAAATTTCCCCTCAAAGGGATGACACCGGAAAGTTCCATCTGCATCGACAGCCTCAAGCCGCAGGGAAAGAGAGGTCATTGCTTTGTTTTCAAACGTTGCATAGACCGGTCCATCCTGCCAGCCGCTTCCGCCGGATGTTACGCACTGCCATACAATATTATCCCTGGAAGGGTATTTGTCAAATGCTCCAAGCAAAAATTTTTCATTTAAATAGCTGAAAGCGTGACAATCGTCATGGATCGGCAGCTGTAATTCCCTCGGATAAGCCGTTTCTTTGATTTGTTTAATCTCAAATCGATCAAGGTAAAATTTAAGCACCGGAGTCAAAAATCCAACCCTCTCTGCTATGATTTCCTTGTCTGACCATCCGAAGAGATAGGAAATAGAATCATCGCGTTTTGTCTTATACTCCCCATTGTAACCTCTGCGGTACGGGGCAGGGAACCGGTTTCCGAAAAACGCCGCCTGTTTGAAAATCACATCATCAAGAAAATCCTTTGCTGTATTTATGACAGTTTTATTGTCAGAAATGGTTGCAGCGGTCAGAAGAATGATCATATCGACAGTCAGATACGTTGTCGTGTAATTTTCCGCGATTCCTTTTGTTTTGAGATAATTGATATATTCCAGCCACTCTTTCAATCTCTGAGGAAACTCTTCCGGCGCATATTGTTCTGCCAGAAGCATAGAAAAAGTGTAGGCAGCAAGACAGGGATTCACATAGCTCCAGGAGGCAGTCGTCGTCTCTTTTTTGAATACCGGATAGGTTCTTTTGATCACGTCCTTGAGCTTTTTCTGCATTTCTTCCGGCAGTTGAGCTGCATAATATTTGTCGATCAAAAGCATGGGCTGAATACAGAAGAATGTTCCGTTTCCATCCCAGCATTTCGGTTCTTCCCAGAACCACTTGAATCTGCCGTCAGGATCCTGGATCGTATTCAGAACAGCATCAAGAGTTTTCAGAATCTGCTTTTTCCGGAATGCTTTATCTGTGAAATGCGGGTTGTTTTGATACTCAGCTGTCTGCGGAATTGAGGAATCATTATCCAGCATCAGCAAATATAACGCATAGAGATTGGAATGCTGATAATTATGCAGAGATTTGTTTGTAAACTTTTTCCTGTCAAATCTGTTGTTCAGCAGAACTTTCGGGTAAATGGAGTAATCTGAACCGCCAAGCTGATGGATTGATTCGTCATACATCGGAAGGCTGTTTAATAACCCCTCATGTCTCTGTTTGTTGACTCTTGATTTCATAATTGCCAGATCCTTTTTTTGTTCCGTTAAGGTGTGACATCCTGTGATGCAGCCAACGAAAATAACTGCAAAGATCAAGTTCAAAAGTTTCATTTTTCTCCTTTTATTATTACCAGCGATAGTGATCCCAGACGATTTCAAGATGTTTATCTTCTGTTTCAACTATTACAGTACGGATCGCATCCCGCAAGTCGATAGCGGCATTGATTCTGTTTCTGGCTGACTCATCGGAGATTTTTACCGCCTTCATTTTCCGGATAAATTCATCAGTAGAACAATCCTGTTCGATCATCAGGAAAAATCCGCCGAATGCATGATTTTGTGTGCAGAGTTCAGCAGTCTCTTCATCCAGATTATACATCATCAAGTCCAGCACATTTTCTTTTCTGCAGATTTTGAAATCATTTCTGTAACCGGCACATTTCCAAAGGGATGATCCATGCATCAGAACCCGTTTCAAAGGAATTATGCCTACATGAATATCTTTCATGCGGATAATCACAGCATCAACTGTTTCTTCTGTAACAGGATTACCGTTCAAGTCCAGTACATCACCGTTGAAACGTGTAAAATGCAAGTTAAAGCCCAGTTTCTGCAGTTCTGCATCAACCTTGTCTATTTTTGTCAGGCAAAGCAGATGATTCTGTTTTTGAATCGTTCGGATTTTCGGTTCGGGTGGAAAACTGCGCCAGGTGTAAATCTTTTGGATCTTTTCCATGGTGAACTTTCCTTCAAATGGATGGCACCGGAAGATTCCTTCAGTATCTACAGCCTCAAGCCGCAGGGAAAGAGATGTTTGATCTTTATTTTCAAAGGTTGCATAGACTGGTCCATCTTGCCAGCCGCTTCCACCAACAGTTACGCATTGCCAAACAATATTGTCCCGTGATGGATACTGGTCAAATGAGCCCAGGAGATACTTTTCATTCAGATAGCTTTGTCCATGGCAATCAGGATGGATCTGCATGGATATTTCACGGGGAATCTGTCTAGCTTGATCAATTGAGAGTTCGTTTCTTTCCAGATAAAGAGAGAAACTCATGACTGCCAGCATCGTAAGAAACGGGTCTCTGTCATTTTCCGGAATCGTATCTCCCCAGCCGAGGAGAAAAGGAAGAAAATCATATCGTTTTGTTACATAATTTCCATTATATCCTCTGCGGTACGGGGCAGGGAAGCGATCACCGAAAAATGCTGCTTCTCTGAAGAGTACATTGTCAAGAAAATCTTTTGCCGCTTTTTTGAGCCGTTCATTTTCCGTGACATTCGCCGCACAAAGAAGAATCACTGTATCAACAAGCAAGTAGGTCGTTGTATAATTTTCTGCAATTCCTTCGTTTGTCAGGAAGTTCAGGAATGTTTCAAATTCCGCCAGGTGTTTTTCAAAATATTCCGGATAGAACTTTTCCGAAAGCAGAGCGGAAAACGTATAAGCACCCAGTGTGGGGTTTACATAACTCCATGAACCGGTATGGGTTTCTTTTTCAAATACAATATAAGCATTCTTCAAAACTTTTCGGATTTCAGCAAGCTGTTCTGTGGGGAGTTCATTTGCAAAGAAATGTTCGATGAGCAAAAGCGGCGTGGAACTGAAAAAAGTTCCATTACCGTCACAGCATTTCGGTTCTTCCAGAAACCACTTCAGTTTGCCATCCGGATCCGGGGCATTTACCAGAAAAACCGCAAGGATCCTCTGAACTTCTGCAAGGATGGAAGCATCATCTTTCAAAATCGGATCATTGCGGAATTTTTCAGGAAGTGCGGAAAAATCACCCCGTTTTTTCAGAAGCAGAAGAGTCAATGCAAAACTGACAGAGTCACGGTAGGGATGGAGAGATCTTTCAGTAAATTTTTCCGCGGAAAATCTTGTTTTTAACTGTTCCTGAGTATAAAATTCAGGACTATAATCACCAATTAACCCGGCATGAGAATCATACCGGGTTAAGCCATCCTGCAAACAATGATCCTGCAGGCGGATCAAACGATTTTTCATTATTGCAACTTCCCGATTTCAAAACCTTCGACAATGATATTGCCTATCTTGGCAGTGTTGTACAGCAGGAGAAGTCTTTGTTTCGGGGAAGCGGGAATTGCAAAATCAATTTTTTCACCTGCCTGACCGAGCCGTTTACCCCAGGCGTAGCGGGCAAGAGCTTTCGCTGGTCTGCCGAAATTGTCAATATCGTAAAGAACAAGTCCCAGTGTCGCACCGTCATTTGCACTCATTGTGAAAGTGCAGGAAAGAGCTTCTTTCGTTGCAGGAAGAGTGATCGTTCCGATGTTATATCCCTTGTTGATCGTGATTTTTCCGTTTGCAGCTTTTCCGTTAATACTGACACCAGACTGTTTTTTATTAAAATCAGCCTTGAATGGAATCGGCACAGCAGGGCTTTTCGGAGCAACTTTCGGCGCATCAACTTTGGTTTTATCCGTAAATTCAGCTTTCATCGCTGTAATACTGATCTCTTTTTTCCCAATACTGTAGAATAACAGTTTGGATGGAGCTTTCAGTTTGGATGCAGGGATAATGAACTTTACTTCAACAGTGCCGTTGACAGGGTATAACCATAAGGGAATACTGATCCGCTTATTATCCATACCATACTGCTGAATTCCGAACTTTGCATTTTTTCCATTTGTCTTAATGGTGAACAGAACATTTTTGTTCAGCGCGGGCAGTTGCATTGTGCCGAAATAGTAATTTTGTTTGCTGACGATCGCATTATTTTCCACTTTTGCGGAAATTCCGGCTTTTGCGACATCCTTGAAGTCGACTGTCAGCGGGAAATCCGCTGCAGTAAGAGTTGTGACTGCTGCTGCAATCACTGCAACTGTTGATGTTTTCATGCTTGTATTCTCCTTTACAATTGTTTTGCCATGAAGTTTGATAAGGTTCAGAGGTCTCTTCTGCTGTTTGATCATGATCTGTTTAAAATCATGCTGACCTCCGGTGCGCCATGCGTACTGATTGTACGGTACGGCTGTGGTTGCTTCGCATTTCAGAGAGAGTTCTCCGGATGCGGGGATTGCTTTTCTTGTGAATTTGATGATGCGGCAATCAATTTTCGGAATTTCCATGACAAAACCTTTTTTCAGTTCAGCGGTCGTCCAGATTTTCTTGCCGTTCATTGTGATCCGTTTTCCTGTGGTAACTTCTGTCAGATACCAGTTTCCTTCGGGGATATCTTTCAATCTGATATGCCATTTTTTGTTTTGCCAGGGATCCCAATTGTAAAGCCCCAGAGCATAATCACCATTCAGAGCATGCATTCTGGTCTGAACTTTTCCGTTCCAGTTGTCATAGAAATATTTCCAGATTCCACCGCGGATCCGGGATTTATCCAGACTCCAGCGGCTTGCTCCGGAGGTAACATCTGCAACAGCAGCATTCTTATCAGCACGTTTACCGTCAAGATAAAAATCTTCCACCTGTTTCAGGATTTTCAAAGATTCAACGGTTGCTTTTGCAACACAGGCCTCATTGATTCCGTAACGCAGAACAGCTGCACCGCTCGCAGCAATATGAAGCATACTCAGTCGATGGTTTTCATAACGCTGCTCATAGCCGTAAGTACTGCCTGTCATCTCAGCTGTCATGCGGCGTCCGTTCATGACTCCTGCAGTGTATCCGACACAATAGGAACTGCCGGGAATTGCGATGATGGGAATATTGGAAGAACGGGACATCGCATCGACTGTGATCGCATCATAGACACCGCCCATAAGAGTGTCAGCCATGATGAAATCCAGAGTTCCTTTCATCAGCCGGGGATCTTCTGCAAAAGTGCAGACTCCATATTTCAGTTCTCCGAGATCTTTCGCCCATTCATGAAGAACGGTATTCGCTCCGATCTTCAGCTTCGGAAAATCTTTTGTAAGATTGTCTTTCAGGATTTGATAAAGCTGACGGGTCTGTTCATTCCGGAAGTAGTACCACTCCTTCGGATATTTCTGAACAAGGTCGACCGGAGAGAGTTTTTCCGGTTTGATCTTTGCAAACTTGAAGAATGCTTCAAGACACTCTGCGCAATAACACTGAATACAGTAATCTGCTTCGATATCAATATCCAGCCAGTTTGCACCGGCTTCTGCAGCTTCTCTGCCCAGCTTCAGCAGCTTTTTGTAAGGATAACGTCCCGGCGTAATGACAGCCTGCGGACAGAATGCTCTGCCATGATAAGCCGCCTTGTTGATATAGCGTCCGTTGACCCCATTGATCCCGGTAAGGAAGTCCCTGTCTTCGATCTTCTGGTTCTTGTCAATTCCCTGCGGATTGTACCAGAAAACGTGCATGAGGGAACCTCCGCCGAAAACATCAAAACCGCCTTTATCCCAGATATCTTTATATCCCCGGTTCGTGCCGGATGGAAGCTGGGCGACAATGGCATCAACTTTCAAATCTTTGTAAAGCCGTGCTTGATCTGCAATCGCACGTCTGCTGTATGCAAACGCAGGAATATTGGTATGAGACTGAATTTTGATCCGGCTCTTCTGCAGCCCGTTCAGATCCAGTTTGACCGGATAAACGCTGAATTGACCTTTATAAGGATATTTTCCGGTGAGTTCCCAGTAGACCATTGATTTTGCCGGGAGCTGTTTTGACGGTTTGACGATAAGCGTGACGATGTTGTTTGACGTCCCGCCGAACATTCCGCCGGGAAGCGGCTTGGTCAGAGCAGGCTGTAAAACACAGGTTGGGACCGGAAGTTCATAACGGATATAATTTTTTCCGTTGATGACTTTTTTCTCTTTCTTGAATGTCGTACGGAGTTCGGTCGGATTTTTCCAGCGATCCATAAGACCGGCTTCCAGCAGCTCAATATCTTCCGGGATCGTGATAAAAAATTGGGTTCCGCTTGACTTCAGGTCGTAGATCTGCTTTCCGACATAGAAAAAGTGGAAAGAGATGTCGCTCATATAATCCTGATAGATGGAGAAATGGGCATCATCATAAATCAAAGCCGGGTGGGCATAGACTTTCACTTTCTGGGATTCGGCCTGACAAATTGCGGCAAGTACAAGTGCCGTGACCAATAAAAGTTTTTTCATGTTTAAATACCACTTTCTGTTGAACCGTTACGAAACCAGAACTTTTTATGATTTGCGTATCCTTCCCAATAGGAATGAACAGGAACATTTCCTGTATGACCGTCAAAATACAGAACATTTGCTTTGTTGCTGTGTCTGTTATCGTTTGCCTTTGTTACATTATTATAAGTCCAGCCTTGTCCGCTGGAAGTGACATTTGCCAATGCAAGCCGTTCTCCGTTTGAGGTTCCGCCTTTTGAATCAATCACCAGCCACATGCTGGTTGGATATTTGATCGATCTCGTCTTATAATGATTGGCAGAATTACAGGTATTGAAAGCAGATGCCGTGTAATCGCCAGTGCAGTAATTTCTTCCGTAAGACATTTCTCTTGTTCCGATCTTAAAGCCAACATCTCCCGGACATCTGATCAGTTTTGATTTGGAGAAGCTGTTTTGACCATCAATGTAAAGCGTTGTTCTCCAGTTGAATCCTTTGCATCTGATTGATGGGATGTAACCATCATTTTCGGACATATACAGATTGTGAGCAAGCCCCATTTGTTTCAGATTGTTGATACAGGATGAACCGTTTGCGGAACCTCTTGCATTGTTGAGAGCGGGCAAGAGCATTCCTGCAAGAATTGCGATGATGGCGATCACAACCAGAAGTTCAATCAAAGTAAATGACTTATGACTGATCATTGAAGAGACAGGAAAATTTTTACTTTGAAAATTTTTCATTCTTTTTTCCTTTTTATTTTTTTTGTGGACTGTTTACCGTGTGAAGATACAGAGTCCTCCATGTTCTGTATCTTTATTACTGCATTATGAATGATTTGTATGATTCATTCATAATATAATACGGTGAATCTGAAAAGTCAAGACGAAAAAATATTTTTTTGAAAAAATGTTGTAATCCTATGGCGTTGATAGAGAAAAAAAAGATATTTTTTATTTTTTACGGCTTGAAAAATCATTTTTATATGATATATTCATATATATGAATTCAAGAGGTGTATATGAAAGCACAGTATCAGAAGATTTATGAAGAATTGCTGGAAAAGATCCGGATGCGGATTTATCCTCCGGGATGCCGTCTCGCCACAGAGCCGGTAATGGCAAAAGAATTCGGAGTGTCAGTCGGAACACTCCGGAAAGCGATAGATCGTCTGGTGTTGGAGAAGAAAGTAAAACGGGAGCAGGGGCGCGGCACTTTTGTTTGCGGCGGAGAAACTGCAGTTCCGTTTTATCCATCTGTACAAAACCGGGTATTTGTGTATGGGGCGTGTCAATATCTCGGGGATCAGGAACAGGTAAATCAGGTGTTGTTCCGTGATGAACCGGATTGCCGTTATATGATTCTTCCGTCACCGCTGGATATCAAGCCGATTCTTTCCTCTCTTTACAATAAATGTTCGATTGTTCAGGCTCCGCTGACTGCATTTTATGAGATGAGTGATTTTTATCGACCTCTTCCGGAGGAGATTTTTGAAGATTTTCCGGAACCGCTGGTAAAACAATGCCGTTCCATTGATGGAAAACTCAGAGTTTTTCCTATTATTCTGAATCAGACTCTCTGCTATATCAACAGGAAGAATATGGACCGTTTCGGGATTCGGATGCCGGAAGATGACTGGACACTGGATGAACTTGTTGAATTGTGCAATAAATTCAGAAGAGCGGATTCTTCTGTAACGCCGTTCGGGATTCTGCCGATGGGTGCATTATGGTTCGATGTTCTGCTGTGGTATTATGGCGGAGATTTTTTTGATAAACAGGGAAATGTGTGGCTGCCGGAGGATGCATTTTTCAAGATGATGAACTTTTACAGGGAGATACTTCAGCGTAAAAACGGGGTCAGTATTGCTTCCTTGCCGGGTTTTTCGATCCGGGAATTGCTGCAGAAACCTTATGTTCAGATGTGCTTTTTCGGTCCGCGCGGGTGTATGGATTCCCGTCCGGATGAGATGATGGTACATCCGCTTCCGGGGCGGATCGGAAGTGCAGTTGTGTTCGGTCTTGGGATTCCATGTAATGCGCCTATGCCGAAGCGGGCACTGGAATTTTTGAAGAAATTGAAAGATCACCGGCTTTCGGAAATTCGTTCTGCGGCTCCGGCTGCGACAAAAGATTGTGAATTATGGTGTAAACGTCAGCATGTAGCCCGGGCGGAATTGTTTATGCAGTTTCATGAAAAACAGCATTATCTTTCCTCTCTGCCGCATGTATTCCGCTGGTTTGAGCCTGTGCAGCGGATCATCAATTACGATCCGGCCGGCAATGGAATGATAAAAGAGGTTCACCGTGATATTTTCAATATACTGCGTGATACGACAAAAACCGGAATAACTGATGCTTTTTGGACGTAATGAATGGCTTTTTTTCACTCACTTGATAAAAAATTTGACAAAGAGGGAAACTTGTGCTACATTACGTTGTCCTAACCACTATATTATGAAAGGAAGGTTGTTATGGCAGATTTCAAGCATTTGACACCTCTGATGAAACGCGGTGCAGAGTTTTTGAACGTAAAGTATCCTGTGATCTGCGGCGCTATGACTTGGGTTTCGGAGCCAAAACTTGTTGCGGCTGTCTGTAATGCCGGATGTTTTGCCTGTATTGCGGGCGGGAATGCTCCTACAGATATTTTGAAAAAACAGATTGAGGAAACAAGAAGTTTGACAGATAAACCGTTTGCGGTGAACCTGATCACGATTGCACCTGCGTACAGGGAACATCTTGCCATGCTGAAAGATGTGAAGGTTCCTTATATTGTGTTTGCAGGAAGTTTTCCGAAAGAAAAAGAAATTCTGGAAGCAAAGGAAACCGGGGCGAAAGTCATGTGTTTTGCCTCTACAATTTCAATTGCAGAACGAATGATCAAGTATGGAGCTGATGCAATTATTCTGGAAGGCAGCGAAGCCGGCGGTCATATCGGTCATGTTTCCACTGTGATCCTGATGCAGCAGGTGCTGTTCAAATTTGCAGACCAGGTGCCGATATTTATTGCCGGCGGTATGTCTACCGGAAAGATGGCTGCTCATGCGCTTTTGATGGGTGCTTCCGGTATTCAGATGGGAACCCGTTTTGTGATGACGGAAGAATGTAATGTTCATCCGGCATTCAAGGATGTATTCCGCAGAGCGGCTGCCCGTGATGCTGTTTCCACCCCGCAGTTTGATTCCAAACTTCCTGTAGTGGCAGTCCGTTCTCTCCGGAATAAAGGGCTTGACAATTTCGGAAAACTTCAGCTGAAACTTCTGAAGGAGCTGGAAGCTGGAACAGTTCATCGTGCAGATGCTCAGGCGGAAGTGGAAAAATACTGGATTGGCGCATTGCGCCGTGCCGCGATTGAGGGGGATGTGGATTTCGGTTCTCTGATGGCTGGACAGTCAGTCGGATTGGTCGATGAAATCATGACTGTGAAGGATTTGATCAATGAGATTCTGATTGATGCAGAAGCAGAATTGGCTGCTGTAAAAAATAAACTTGGATAATTTTCACTGATCCGCTTGAAAAATCCCTGAATGTGTGATATTGTTCGGGGATTTACAACGAATTGGAGAAAAGACAGAAAATGGATTGTCAGAATACAATAAAAACAGAATGTGTGGTGTCCGGGATTGCTCTGCATACCGGTGTGAGAGCGAATTTGCGGATTCTTCCTGCAGAGATCAATACCGGAATTGTGTTCCGCCGGGTTGATATGCCCGGAAAACCCATGGTGAAAGCCTTTGCCGGCAATGTGATCGATGTTCGCCGTGCAACAACGATTGCCTCCCGTGAAACCGGTGCGTTTGTTGTTACTGTGGAACATGTTATGGCTTCTCTTCATGCCGCAAAAGTGGATAATGCGATTGTTGAGATGGATGGACCGGAGCCTCCGATTGCCGATGGTTCTGCAAAAGCATATTTTGAAGGAATCATGGCAGCCGGGATTCAGCCGCAGGATGCACCTGCGCGTTACTGGACAGCAAAGGAGCCGATCACTGTTAAGGAAGGCAATGCTGAACTTTATCTGGAACCTTCCGATAAGTTTGAAATTGACTGTTCCATTGCGTTTGGCGGAACAGATCTTTCCAAGCAGCAATATTACTGTGATGTGACAACCGAATCGTTCGGGAAGGAACTTTTTGATTCCAGAACGTTCTGTGTATATCAGGAGTTGGCGCAGCTGATTGCCGCAGGTCTGGCAAAAGGCGGCAGTCTTGAATGTGCCGTGATCATGCATGACGGTGCAATTATTTCCAAAGATGGTTTGCGTCATCCGAATGAATTTGTACGGCATAAGATGATGGACCTCGTTGGAGATATCTATCTTGTCGGTGCAAGAGTTAAGGCAAAAGTTACGGCGGTGAAAGCGGGTCATCCGTCGCATGTAAAATTGGCGCAAATGATGCTTGCCCAGTCCAATCCCGTTTGAAAGGTGAGAGAATATGTCTGAAATTTTGAGCCGTTTTGAAATCGCTCAGCAGCTTCCCTGTCAGGAAAGCTTCATCATGCTGGACCGTGTTCTGATTGAAAGCCCCACAAAGATTGTCGGTTTGAAAGCCGTCTCTCTTGGTGAATGGTATTTTATGGGGCATTTCCCCGGACTCCCCATCATGCCCGGAGTACTTCAGGTTGAGGCGTTTGCTCAGCTTGCTGAACTTCTTGCATGGAAGAAGCTTGACCCCAACCGTCAGGGCGATGTCTATATGAAAACTCTGAAAAAAGTGAAATTCCGCCGTCCGAACAATCCCGGTGACCGTGTGAAATTCACAGTGGAACAAACCAATGAAACCTCTGATTCCATTGAGTACACTTGTACGGCTGAAAACAATGGCGGTGCAAGTTCTCAGGCTATTCTGACCATGAGCGTCCGTCCGAAAGAAGCTCCCGTTATGCCGGAACTCTACAATGAATTTGACAAATCTGAAACTTCTGTCATGGATGTGAATCAGATTGCGGAAGTGATTCCTCACAGATATCCCTTCCTGCTGGTTGATTACGTTTCCCGCGTGGAAGGCAGCCGTGTCTTCGGTGTCAAAAATGCCTGCTCTGATGAACGTTCCTTCCGCCGTTATGCAGATGGCTACTCTGTAATGTCCGGTTCCGTTCATCCGGAAATTGTTGCTCAGGCTGGATGTATCAGTGTTCTCAGCCGTGAAGCAAACCGCGGCAAGAAAGCTTTCTTCATGGCAATTGACAATACAGAATATCTCAAGCCTGTCCGCCCCGGAGATCAGCTTGTTCTCGATGTGGAAATCCCAGATACCAAGTCCAAATTCGGAAAAGGACAAGGCCGTATGCTGGTCAATGGCGAAGCTGTCACAACTTCGGAGATCATGTTCGCACTTGGATGATAGTGCATAAATCCGGAAAGGGATCCGTTAATGAGCAACCGCAAAAAAACATCTGTGGTGCATCCGTTTGATGTGCCGGATACTCTTTTTGCCGGAACTCTGACGGATCCCCATTCTGTTTTAGGAATTCATGACTTCGCGGATGGAAAAGTTATCCGGGTTTATGATCCTCTTGCCGTTTCTGTCGAAGTGTTGACTGGAAGCGGTTTTTTGCGTTCAACCCCGATGCAATCCCATGATAATGGATTGTTTACGATTGTTTTCAAACGGAAGAACTTTTTTGCATACCGTTTGAAAAAAATATTTTCTGACGGTTCCGTTTTTGAATCTGCCGATCCTTACTGTTTTCTGCCGGGGATCGGAGAAATGGATACCTATCTTTTCAATGCCGGAGAACACCGGAATGTCTGGGAAATGATGGGCGCTCACTGTCGTACACGTGACGGTGTGGACGGTGTGGAATTTACCGTTTGGGCACCCAACGCAGCCCGGGTCTCTGTTGTCGGCGATTTCAATTGCTGGGATGGCAGACGCGGGATGATGAGATTGTTGGGATCTTCCGGTGTCTGGGAACTGTTTATCCCCGGACTTTGTGCCGGAGACCTTTACAAATTTGAAATCCGGACGAAGAACGGAGATATATTCACCAAACTGGATCCCTACGCCCGCCGGACTCAGCTGCGTCCGGAAAACGCCGGAATCGTTCTTTCATCCGAACCTTTCCATTGGAATGATGCTGACTGGATGGAACAGCGGCGCAGCAGAAATCCCATGAATCGTCCAATGAATACCTATGAGGTGCATCTTGGTTCCTGGGGGAATCCTGCATTGGGTGCTTTGCCTGACGGACAGGAATTTCATAATTACAGAGAACTGGCGGATGTTCTGGGAAAATATCTTGTTGAAATGGGCTATACTCATATAGAGCTTCTGCCTGTCTGTGAACATCCGCTGGACCAGTCCTGGGGGTATCAGGTTACTGGCTTCTATTCTCCGACATCCCGTTACGGTTCACCTGAAGATTTTGCATATTTTGTAAACCACATGCATAACCTGGGAATCGGTGTGCTGCTTGACTGGGTTCCCGCCCATTTCCCGAAAGATTCATTTTCATTGGGCCGTTTTGACGGAACTGCGTTGTATGAACATGCAGACCCCAGACAGGGGGAACATCGGGACTGGGGAACTTATATTTTTAACTATGGACGCTGTGAGGTTCGTAATTTCCTTCTTGGAAGTGCTTTGTACTGGCTCAGTCAGTTCCATATTGACGGACTGCGGGTAGATGCTGTCGCCTCCATGCTTTATCTGGATTATTCCCGGGAGCAGGGGGATTGGATCCCGAATCAATATGGCGGAAATGAAAATCTTGAAGCTGTGGCATTTTTACGGCGTTTGAATGAATTGACCAACGAACTGCATCCCGGAACCGTGATGATTGCGGAAGAGTCCACTTCATGGCCGGGCGTTTCCAAACCGACTTATCTGGGCGGACTCGGTTTTACGTACAAATGGAACATGGGGTGGATGCATGATTCTCTGGAATATTTCAAACTTGATCCCGTTTTCCGGAGTTACAATCACGGGAAATTGACTTTTTCACTGATGTATGCATTTTCCGAAAATTTTGTTCTGCCTTTGAGTCATGATGAAGTGGTTCACGGAAAATATTCTCTTCTGAATAAGATGCCGGGGGATTATCAGCAGAAATTTGCCAATTTGCGGGCATTGTTTGCTTATATGGCAACGCATCCCGGAAAGAAACTGTTGTTTATGGGCGGAGAGTTCGCCCAATGGATCGAATGGAATTCCAATCAGGCATTGGATTGGCATTTATTGGATTATCCACAGCATAAAGCAATGCAGAATCTGGTGAAAGAACTGAACTTTTTCTATCGTGAAAACAGTGCATTGTGGAGTGATGATTTTACCAATGACGGATTCCAGTGGCTGGATGGCGGAGATGTTCATCAATCGGTGGTTTCCTATATCCGCTGGGATAAAGAACGGAAAGATCCGGTTGTCGTGCTTTTGAATCTGACTCCTGTTGTTCGGGAAAATTATATTACCGGAGTACCGCTTCCGGGGGAATGGGAGGAAGTTTTGAATACTGATTCCTCCCGGTTCGGCGGAACAAATCTTCTGAATGAAGGAGTCTATACAGCGGAAAACGGTGTTTATCATGGACAGAATCAGCATATCACGGTCCGTTTGCCGTGGTTGGGTGCCGTGATACTGAAAAGAAAAACAATACAAGAGGTATGATATGAAATATTTAAAATCTTTTTTTGTCGGAACCATGCTGATATTTTCGTCTGCGGTTTTTACCGGGTGCGGAGATTATGTCGGAAAAGAAAAAACGCATCCGCTTTTTGTGAAGGCCGGAGCCAGCCGTGCTGCAGGAAATTACAAAGAATCCGCTCAATTTTATGAGGATTTTCTTTATGTCTGTCCGAAATCCCCCCTGGCTCATCTGGAATTGGCTTCTGTTTACGGCGATAATCTGGACGAGCCGTTCCGGGCAATGTATCATTATGAAAAATATCTGGAACTTCATCCGAATTCACCGGATGCAATGGATGTCAAAAAGTTTTCAGATGCTTGCAGAAAGCGTATTTTTGAAAAACTTTCAGCAGATTATGTTTCCACGGAGACAGCAAAAGCTCAGGAAGAAACTGCACGTTATAAGAAGAAGATGGAAGAATATGTAGAGTACTCCAGAAAATTGCGTGCCCAGAATGAGCAGATGAAAGAAATGATCCGCAGCGGACGCTTTACCCGGGAGGTAAGTGTCCGTCCTTTGCGGACCAATGAAGTCAAACCTGCAGACAATGATCCTGTTGCATCCGGAACCGTAACTGTTCGGACGGCTCAGCCGAATCCCAAGCCCCAGGTCCAGCCCCGGCAGAACCCTGCGGCCGCTGTTCAGGGAGAGAGAACTTACACTGTTTCTGCCGGAGATACCATTGGTAAAATTTCCAGAAAAATGTACGGCAGTGCCAGACATTGGCCGAAGATCAGAGATGCCAACCCCGGAAAAGTCGGTAAGAATGGACAAATCCGTATTGGTGTGACCTTGAAGATTCCGGCTCTGGGAGGCTCCCGATGAAAACTTTTGTTTCAGTATTTATTCTTTTGACGATCCTTTGTTCCGGTTGTATTCAAGTGAATCTTCCGCAAAGTTCCAGCAGGCCAACTGCTCATTTCAGTTTGGGCCTGCCGACAGATTTCAAGGCACCGCAAACCTCTGTATATATCCGGGAGTTTGTCTCAGAGTGTCCGGCAAAATTCAGAATGCTTTCCAGAAAAGGTTCTGTCCTGAAGTATGATGATTTTGCAAAATGGGCAGAAACACCATCTGTAATGCTCTCTTCTGCATTCCGGAAATTGTTCGGCTGTGACAATGATGATATTGAGACTGCAAAGTATTTTCTGGATGGATGTATTTTTGCGTTTGAGAAAAATCTTGAAACGAATGCCGCTGTATTGAGAATTCAGTACACTTTGACTGACCGGCAGAATGATAAGGTGCTTTTCAAAAAGATGATCAATACTTCCATTCCTTTCACCGGAGACACTCCGGAAGCTTTTGCCGCTGCAATGTCAAAAGCTGTGACAGAGCAGGCTGAAAAGATCCGGTCTGATATCGCTGAATTGAAAACGAAAAAATAACCCTTTGGTATAAAAAACAGGATTTTTTGAAATGGAACAACTGAATATTTTTACATCGACAGCCGCTGTTTGCCGGTTCTTTTTTGGAAGAAATCAAGGAGTGAGACAGGATAATTTCCCGTATTGGATGACTCCTGCTGCAGGATTGCTTTCCGGTTTGTTTTTTGCTGTGCTCAGTGCTGCATTTGTTTTTTTGATGGGGCCTGTTGCAGGCGGTATTCTGACTGCTGTTTTTATTCCGCTTGCGCTGGAATTATTTACCGGATGGCGCGGGCTTATTATTTCTGTCGCCTGTTTTGAAGCCGTTATTTCCGGAAATAAAAATTTGTTGAATCCTCTGGAGAAAAAAGGGGAGAAAACGCAGACAGAGCTGATGCAGCGGCAGATTCTGTTTGCAAGTTTTTATATTTTCCGCATGGTTGTTTTTGGAATTCTTGCAGCATCCGGAAATGCTGTCTGGTTTGTTTATGTTCTTGGAGGAGCATATTTGATTCGCGGTGAACTGCTCAAAGAGGATGACTTTGATGCTCCCGCTTATGGAAACTGGCTGATGTATGTGATGTTTTCATTGGTTACAGCTGTGCTTGCTTTCCACTGGTCAGCGCTTGCTTCATTTCCGTTGGCATTGGTTTTGACCGTGTTGTGTCTGCTGGGCAGTCGCCGGATTGCAGAGACACTTTCTGACCGGAAAGAATTCTGGATCGCTGAACTCCTGGGATATCTTTCTGAAAACATTATGTTGATTGTCGGTCTTGCGCTTTTCGGGAGATTTATCCATGGCTGAGCTGATGATTCCATCTATCGGTGAAATTCCATCATTTGAACAGATCAAACCTGAGTTGGCTGACTGGCGGAACGGTGTAGTTATCCGCACTCCGAACTGGCTTGGGGATGCTGTGATGGCAATTCCTGCCATTCTTCAATTGAAACGGATGATGCCGGAGTTTGCCGGTTTGTTTGTTGTTGCTCCTGCACCGCTGGCAGCTCTCTTTGAAGCTCTGCCGTTTGTTGACCTTGTAATTCCTCTTGCAGATGCTCATGCTTTTATGTCCCGGAAAGAACGGAACAAAGTCCGTTCTCTTGCCGCCGGAATATGTGTGTTATTCAACAATTCCTTCCGCGATGCCCTGAGTTTGAAGATGTGCAGAATCCCTAAACTTTACGGTGCCAATGCCCGATTCAGAAAGTTTTTACTGCATAGAACTTTTGATTTTCCGCCGCGATTGGATTTTACCTTGAACAGTCCTCATCAGGCGGCAAAATATTTATCTATCGTTCAGGCTATGGGAGCAGAACCGTGGGATGGTGTTATGCCGGAATTCAAGGAACATGTTTATCCGGAAACTTTGTCTGAAAATGTTGTTGCTGCATTGAACACGGACCGTCCCATTCTGGCATTGGCTGCAGGTGCCGCCTATGGAAGTGCAAAAAGATGGCATACCGGATCCTTCCGGGAAGTCTGCCGCAGAAAGCTTGGCGAGGGATGCCGGATTATCATGCTCGGCGGGAAATCAGAGCGGGCTGCCGCTGCAGAAATTATCAATGGATTGGATGAGAAAGAATGTTTCAATCTTGCCGGAGAGACAGGAATTCATGAGTTGATTTATGTGTTGAAACATGCTTCCGGCTGTTTGGCGAATGACAGCGGCGTGATGCATTTGGCAGCAGGAATCGGAACTCCGGGAGTTGCGCCTTTCGGTCCGACAGACCCGGTTGCGACATCTCCCTTATCCAAACAGTGGCGGATAGTATTTGAAAAGCGGGATTGTTCCCCATGTTTCAAACGGGTTTGTCCTTACGGAACCAAGGCTTGTTTCGATCCTGTCACACCGGAACTTGTCTGTGATGCTTTGTCAACCGTAATGAAGCAAAAGAATTAACCATTTTTTTCAGCTTGTTTCCTTGAATTTATAAAAAGGTGTGGCATATTGTCAAGGAATAAATTTTAATGAGATGAAAGAAGTGCAGCAGGAATGGGCAAAAGATCGTTTTTTACAATTGTAGAATTTGGGACATCCAAGATAACAGCCGTTCATTGTTCGGTTAACAAGGAAGGTGAACCGGTAATTTTGGGGTTCGCTACGGCTGATTCCGGAAATTGTGTGGTGAAAGGGGACATCGTTGATGTTCAGAAAGCGGAACAGATTCTGACAAAGGTTCTTGAAGCGGCAGATGATTCTGTCGGCAGTTACTTCGGACGAGGAGATGTATATTTTCTGATCAGCGGGCGTTCCGTATCATCCCTGCGCGGCGAAGGCTGTGTAATGATTTATTCCGCAGACAAGCATATTACGGAAGAACATATCCAGGAAGCCGATGAAAAGGCAAAGATGTCAGTTCCTATTCCGGCAGATATGATTGATGTGGACCGCTTCAATTCTTATTATGTTCTTGATAAGCATTTGCAGGTGAAGGATCCGGAAGGCTGTGAAGCAACCCGTCTGGATTCAGTCTTGCATATTATCATCGCAGAACAGACCCGCCGGAATATGATCCGGGATCTGCTTCATGATGCAGGCTTTGAAAAAGATTCTACTGATATCTTTACGGGAGTTGCCTCATTTTACGGTACATTGACCCGTGATGAGATGGAAAACGGGGTTCTTATGGTTGATATCGGAGCCGGAACCATGGAATATGCCGGAATCGTTCAGAACGGTCTGGTCGCCTCCGGAGTGATTCCTGTCGGAATTGATAATCTGGCAAATGACCTTGCCATCGGACTGGAACTTCCGTTTGCGTTGACGAAAAAAATGTTGACAGATGGACGGATTGAGGCAGCGAAAAATGCCGGTGAAGTTTTCCTGGAAATATCATCCGTTAATGATGTTATTCACCGCGATATTCCATTGGCATCAATCGAAAAAATTATCAATTTACGGCTTCAGGAAATGTTTACGATATTGAAAGATGAGCTGGAATCCAAAGGTTTGATGCAGTCGTTTCAAGCCGGGCTTGTCATTACCGGCGGCGGGGTGAAGATTCCTGCTGTTCCGGAATTCGCCTCCGGTGTTCTCGGCTGTCATAAACGGATTGCTTTTCCCTTTGAAATAGAAGGAATGCCGGAACAGATGAATGATCCGCGTTTTTCAGCGGTTCTCGGAGCTGTCCGTTATGTGATTGATCTGATCGGTTATGGTGCTGCAGGTCTTTCTCTTGTGAATATGGCTGATGTTTTTGAAAATATCACAGGCGGTTTAATGAGTGGAATGAAGCGGGTAACAAAGGCGTTTACGAAATAATGAGTACAGGTAACGAAAAAATTCTGATTCTTGGTTTGGGCGGTGCCGGGGGGAAAGTTGTCTCCCGCATTGCCTCTCAGCATATTTCCGGATTGGATACAGCAGTGATTGATACAGATCAGGATGCTTTGCAGACAATGGAACCGAATGTTCAATCATTGTTTGCCGGCAGTTGTTTGAGCTGGGGGCAGGGGACCGGATGCGGCGGAAACGTTATCCGCGGCGAACAGGCGATTTCCGGAGAACGTCACAAGATTATGGAACTGATCTCCGATAAAAAATTCATTGTTGTTGTTGCAGGATTGGGCGGCGGTGTCGCAACCGGCGGAATCCGTACAATTGCCAGTACCATCCGGGCAAAGAAAATACCTGCTGTTTTCATGCTGACAACACCCTTTTCTTTTGAATCTTTCGGACGCAGAAAAGCCGCAGCTGACTGTATTGAACAGCTGCGGCCTGTAACGGATATTCTGATCCGTTTGCCCAATGATCTTCTGTTCTCCATGCTCTCCCCGGATTGTCCGGTGGAAGAAGCTTTTTCCAAATCCTGCGATGAACTTGCACGGACTGCTATCGGAGTTTGCGGTTTGCTGAATTGCAAAACCTCTCTTAACGCCGATTATGCAAGTTTTATGGCTGTTCTCAGAGGAAAAAAATGTCAGTGCTCTCTTGGAATCGGTCTCGGAATCCCGTCTGAACAGGCTCCGGACCGTTCCGCGACGGCTGTGCAGCAGGTCTTGAATTCTCCATTCCTCGGCGGCGTTGATAAAATGGCTGAAGCTGATGTGATGATTGTCAGCCTTTTTGCCGGACCGGATCTCTCCATTGGAGAAATGAAACGGACTCTTGAAGCTGTTTCCGCTTTTGCCGGAAAAGAAACGGAAATCATTTCCGGTTTCAGTACAGCTCCGTTTATGGCAAATGTCATGCAGGTCGCTGTGATTACTGTCCGCTATGATGAAGAGGAAAAGGCTAAAGCTAAGGCTGCTGGTTCAGTCCCAGTTGTGATAGCTGAAGAGCCGGAACAGAAAGAGGCTCCCCGCCGTTCTGCCAGAAAGAAAAAGTCCGCTCCCGAGCTGGAACAGGGAATGCTGGAACTCACAAATTTCTCCAAAGGAGTGTTCATCAACACCGTACCTGTTATGTATGGCGATGAAGATCTGGATATTCCCACCTATCAGCGGCGGGGAATTATTATTGATCAGGGACATACTGCACGATGAAACGGTTCGTTCCCGCTTCTCTCTTTGTTTTCATCCTTCTAATTTCCGGTTGTTCTGAACAGCGGTCATTTGAACCGGCTGACAGGAATTTTGCAATGGAAATGGTGAAGGCTCAGTGTGAGATCGTCCCCCGTCATTCCGGAACTCCAGGCGCAGAAAAAACAGCTGAATGGATCCGGGATATTGCAAGTTCCATGCACAATGTAAAGGTCAGAATTGATTCTTTTTCAGATGATACACCTGCCGGAAAAATGACGTTCCGCAATGTGATTGCCGAGTTCCCCGGCAAAGGAAAACCGATTATTATCGGAGCTCACTATGATGCGAAAAAATTAACGCTTACCCCGGATTTTCAAGCTGCCAATGACGGCGGCTCCGGGGTGGCTGTGCTGCTTTCTGTTATGAAAACGGTCGCATCTCAGAAAAAGCCGTTTCCGTTCCCCATCCATTTTATCTTTTTCGATGGGGAGGAATGTCAAATTGATTACAGCGGGAACGATGGTTTGCATGGCAGTAAAAAGGCGGCAAAAGATTATACCGGAAAAGCCCGTGCCATGATTCTTGCAGATATGGTCGGCGATGATGATTGGAATATTTCCATTCCGGAAAACTGTTCTCCGGAGCTGAAGAAAATCGTCCTGCAAGCAGCTGCTGAATTAAACTTGAGTGATTCTGTCAAACAAGGTTCCATGCAGGTGCTGGACGATCATCTCCCGTTTTTTGAAGCCGGAATCCCCGCTGTCAATCTCATTGATTTTGACTATGGTCCAGGAAATGCTTATTGGCATACCGGCGAGGATAAACTGGATAAAATAAATCCGGAAAGTCTGGGAAAAACTGCTGATCTGATCTTGAAAATCCTTGCGATAATGGAAAAAACATCGTTCTGATTTTTGGGGGAACCACGGAAATCACGGAATTATCACAGAAAGTTTTTTATTATAATATTCCATTTACAGCCGCCGATTTATTTTTCAAAAAAAATAAATCGGCACTCATAAAAAATTCCGTGTTATTCTGTGTATTCCGTGGTTCCCCAAAAAAAATCAGCGTTTCCGCTTGTATAATGTCCGGAGCAAATCTGCAATTTCAGGTTCAATCAATGCGGAACCTAAGACAAGGACCATTCCGGCACATTGCAGCAAAGTGATGCTTTCATGAAACATGATCCATCCGAGCAATGCGCTCAATATCGGCGTGAAATAGCCGGAAATGGCAAGCAGTCCGGTGGAAATATAACGCTGGGCATTGTTCCAGGAAAAGAATGCCAATGCTGTGGGAACCAAGCCGAGATAGAGCGAACAAAATACATCCTCCGGTTCAATGGGCGCATGGTAGGGATAACGGAACGTCAGCTGAAAAATCAGAATCCAGAACCCGGCAAAAAGAACGCTCCATCCGCTGTAAAGCAAGCCGCCGATCCGTTTGATGGATGGATTGGATAATACCGTATAAAGAGCCCAACAGACGGCACCGATCACCACAAACATATCACCTTTGGAGAATGATTTGATCATCAAACCTTCCATGCTGATGATTTTCAGTACAAAAAGACTCCCCGCAAAACCGAATACCAAACCAAGAGTTTGAAGCAGAGTTGTTTTGTTATGAAGAATGAAAATCCCAAGGATAAAGATCAACAATGGCGCTTCAGACTCCAGCATGGCTGCATTCACGACCGGAATTCCGAGACTCTGTCCGTAAAACAGAGAACAGCTCATTCCGGCAGTGAAAATACTTTGAATGATCAGGTTCGTCCAGTCTTTCCATCCGATTCCCCGGACAGGAAACTGTTTCTTTGAAATGGAATAAACGATGAGCATAACAAGTCCGGCAATGGTAAACCGGAACTGTCCCATGCTGTAACAATCCACATTTCCGCGTTTCAGCAGAAAACTGACCGCCGGAAACAGCGTTGCCCAGCACAGAACACTCACTGCCGCCCAGAAAATCCCGATATAACTTTTTCTGTTTTGATCCTGCATATTACTTCTTTATCCGTACTTTGTGATAATAACGTTCTTCTTCGGGACGGTTTCCGTTTTTATCCAGTGGATAAAGCTGAAAAACATCCTTTGTTTTTTCATATTGGAACGGCTTTCCGTTCTGTGAATCAACCGGAATGATTGAAAGAAAGTTCAGATTTTCCGGCAAACATTTCTCTTTGCGGTAATATTCCGCTATTTCAATTGTAAGTTGAGTCATCTGCCAACGATCCAGCATTTGAGCAAAACGTGAGAAGGCTTTATGTAATGTCGGACACAATATTGCAGAAATATAAAAAGAGTTTCGCGTGTTTTTCTCAGAAGAGAAGAGGTCGGAATTAACTTTTCCAATTTCGTAAACTTTTTTATTTTGGGTCGTATTACAAATATTTTCATACATTTTCAGTGCATTATGAAAATCAGCAAGTGTGTGAATTCTCATAAAGAACGGGATAAAAAAGTATCCGATTATAATGCCGTTAAACATTTTGTTACTCGGAGTGTCAGACAGTTCTTCCGCCGTTGTTTTCATGAAAAGTTGAACAACGCTTTCAAACATGGCAGATTCCATTCCAAAACTGATACAAAGCTGTTTTTTCCAATCAACAGGTTCTCCAATCAGAGACAGCATCTCATCTTTGGTCCAATCTGTACAGAAAAATACATCGGACAATGTAGAAAGACGACCTGATTCCAATGAGATTGCCACGAGTTTTCCTACCAGCGTTTCATTGAAAAGAGCCCAGTCTCTTAATTTCAATATCTTGGAATTACAGTTCCGGATTCGTTTTTTATCTATCGGAAATGCACGGATTTCCAAAGCATAAAATCTTGCAGCTTCCCGGAAAGGATTTATATCCGGCAGTATCATTATGTCAATAGATTTTCTTTTCTGATAACGGATCCGCTGTGGTGGCAGTTTCAGAAAATCTTCGGCAGCATCAAGAAATTGTTTATGTTCTTTCCGATATCTGATCCATTTTTCTTTTGCAGCCGCAGAGGTTTCAATCGAATCATAATCATCTATTAAATCCCGTTGAAACGTATCTGTCAATTTTTGCAGGGGAGGGGCGGTGACAGGAATCCCTTTTTCATTCCGTTCCCAAAATGCTTCCGGGGAAGTGGAATGTCCAGCCAGCGCGGAAAGCGTTTTTTTGCTTGCATCAATCGAATGGGAAAGGTGAAGATACCAACAGCCCATTCCTGCAGCATAAATCAGCAGAAGTCCGACAGGCACAAGAAATGTTTTCCGGAATTTCCGCTGCTCCGGAATCCCGGAAAGAGAAATCAGCAGAAGGATATTCATACTCAAAAACAACAGGGAAATTGTTGTCGGCATTTCGATAAATTCAAAGAAAGGCAAAATTGCTGCGGCAATACTTCCAAGCGCAGCTGGAATGAAAAGAAAACGTTTGTTTTTCAGCAGTAAAACAGCAGTCAGAAATCCCGATAAGGGAAACAGAAAAGCAGAGATAAAGGCAGAAAAATGGAAAATCTTTTTCTTTGCAAAGTGTTTCCGTTGAAGGTGATAAAGATTATGATAATACGTTACCACTCCATAAAGCCAAATCAGAAATGATGGTAAAACAATAAATAGAAAGAACTTGATCAGAGATGAGACTGCTGCTCCCTTTTGAGCAACAACAGGAGCCATTTTCCACACAAAAACCGGGAAAAGTTCCCAGACAAACATCAGCCATGCCAATCCGGTCATAGCTCCGGAACGGGGGGAACGCATGCAGAAAAAACGATAGATAAACCGTTTTCTGTGATAATGTCTGAGAGGTTTTGTTCTGTTCATAAAAATAACCATGTTACAAAAAAGGGTCCGTCTTTCAACGGACCCTTTCTCAGCCTTTGGAACTGTTGAATTACTTCATCAGTTTTCCGACTTCCTGATAGAATTCCATCCGTTTTGCAGCATCAGATTCTGCTTTTGCGAGCAGAGCTTCTGCTTCTTCCGGATTGGCTTTCATCAGACCTTTGTAACGGCCTTCGGAGCGGATGAAATCCTGGAACTGACCGTTAGCCGGCTTCTTGACATCCCAAGTGAAGGGAGCAGCTTCGTTCGCCGGGTTGTAACGGTAGAGCGGGAAGTAACCGCAATCGACAGCGCGTTTCTGTTCGGTCTGGGTCTTGCTCATATCGATGTTGTGAGCGATACAGGGAGCGTATGCGAAGATGATGGACGGACCATCCCAAGCTTCAGCTTCCTGGAAGGCCTTGAGAGCCTGTGTACGGTCAGCACCGAGAGCGATGGATGCGACATAGACATAGCCGTAGCTCATGCACATGAAGCCCATGTTCTTCTTGTAGGTCTTCTTACCGCCTGCTGCGAATTTTGCAACTGCAGCGGTCGGGGTGGACTTGGATGCCTGTCCGCCGGTGTTGGAGTAAACTTCGGTATCGAGGACGAGGATGTTGACGTTCTTGCCGGAAGCAACAACGTGGTCGATTCCGCCGTAACCGATATCGTTTGCCCATCCGTCACCACCGATGATCCAGACGGATTTATCGCAGAAGTAATCGGAGAGTTCGTTGATCTTGGCGAGGACTTCGCAATCGCACTGTGCAGCATACTTGGCGATAACAGCCTTAGCTGCTTTCTGAGCTGCAAATGCTTCGTCGGTCTTGGAGTTATCCCAGTGTGCCATTGCATTCTGGATAGCTTCCTTGAGGTCAGCTTCGCACTTGTCGCTTGCGAGAGCTTTTTCGCAGAAGGATTTCAGCGTTGCGCGGTTGGCATCGACTGCCATACGCATACCCATACCGAATTCTGCGTTGTCTTCAAAGAGGGAGTTAGCCCAAGCCGGACCGCGTCCTTCTTTGGTCTTGCAGTACGGAATGGTCGGGAAGGTACCGCCGTAGATGGAGGAACATCCGGTTGCGTTGGCAACGACCATGTTTTCACCGAAGAGCTGGGAGACCAGTTTGACGTACGGGGTTTCACCGCAGCCTGCGCAAGCACCGGAGAATTCAAAGAGAGGTTTGCGGAGCATAGCACCCTTGACGGTTGCTGTGGTGTTCTTACCCATGACGTTATCAGGGGTGGACTCAAAGAATGCTTCATTTGCATTTTCATTTGCAGCGCGTTCTTCTTCGAGGGTGGACCAGACGAGAGCCTGTTTGCCTTCCTTGTCGCGCATCGGGCACTGATCAAGACAGACACCGCAAGCCATACAGTCTTCGACGTAGACCTGAACTTTGAACTTCAGATCGTCGCACTTCGGCATAGCTTCTTTAACGGTGAAGGATGCAGGAGCACCTGCAAGATCTTTTTCAGCAAACAGCTTGGTACGGATAGCTGCGTGGGGGCAGGAAGATGCACAGATACCGCACTGGATACAGTTTGCGGCAACCCATCTCGGAACCTTCGGAGCGAATCCGCGTTTTTCGAGAGCTGCGGTTCCGGTGGGCAGAGTACCATCAATGCTCATTGCAGAGACAGGGATGGAGTCGCCATCGTTGCGCATGGAGGGTTCGACGATCTTCTTTGCGAATTCATCAGCATCATCGGGGATGAGCTTCTGGGGTTCAACGCAGGGAACGCCGTCGAGAGATGCAGGAACTTTGACTTCCTGGCAAGCATCAGCAGCCATGTCAACCAGCTGGTTGTTCATGTCAATGACAGCCTGACCCTTCTTTGCAAATGCTTTTGCGTTGAGGTGCTTCATTTCTTCGGAAGCCTTGTCGAAGGGAACGATTCCGGAGACTTTGAAGTATGCAACCATCATAACGGTGTTTGCACCTTTACCGCGGAGACCGGGCATGTTCTTGACGATTGCTTCAGCGTTGACGTTGTAGAACTTGATTTCGTTCTTGATGATGTATTCCTGCATGTCGCGGGTCAGTTTTCCAAAGACTTCGTCGTTGGAGTAATGGCTGTTCAGCAGGAAGGTACCGCCCTTCTTGAGTCCGCGGAGCATATCATAGCGTCCGATGTAAGCTGCGCAGGAGCAGGAAACGAGATCGGGGCTGGTGATCAGATAGGTGGACTTGATGGGAGCATCGGAGAATCTCAGGTGAGAGCAGGTGAGACCGAAAGACTTCTTGGAGTCGTAAGCAAAGTATGCCTGTGCATCTTTGTTGGTCAGGTTACCGATGACCTTGATTGTTGTCTTGTTGGCACCGACTGTACCGTCGCCGCCGAGACCGTAGAACATGCAGGCAGTGGTTCCTTCGGGTTCGGTTGTGATGTATTCGTCGATGGGGAGAGACAGATTGGTGACGTCATCTTCGATACCGACGGTGAATCCGTGGAATCCGCCTTTTTCGAGATGTTTGTAAACTGCAAGGATCATGGAGGGAGTGAAGTCCTTGGAAGAAAGACCGTAACGTCCGCCGATGATTGTGATTGCAGGATTATTGATCGCGACTTTGACGTCGAGATAGAGAGGTTCGCCGATTGCACCGGGCTCTTTTGTTCTGTCGAGAACAGCGATTCTCTTGACAGTCTTGGGCAGAGCTGCGAGGAATGCTTCGGTGTAGAAGGGACGATAGAGACGGACTTTAACGAGACCGTATTTTGTTCCGCGCTTTGCGTTGAGGTAATCAATGGTTTCTTCGATTGCTTCGCAAGCGGAACCCATAGCAACGATCACATCGGTTGCATCAGCAGCACCGACATAGTCGAACAGTTTGTAGCTGCGTCCGGTGACTTTTGCAACTGCATCCATCTTTTCCTGGACGATTGCAGGACATGCGTCATAGAACTTGTTGACAGTTTCGCGGCCCTGGAAGTAAACGTCGCCGTTCTGAGCACCGACTTTACAGACGGGAGCTTCGGGACGGAGAGCGCGGTTGCGGAATTCTTCGATATACTGGGGTTCGACAAGTTTTGCGATTTCTTCGTAGGGGATTTCTTCAAACTTGTGAACTTCGTGGGAGGTACGGAATCCGTCAAAGAACTGCAGGAAGGGAACTTTGGACTTGTAGGTTGCGAGGTGAGCGACCAGAGCGAGGTCCATTTCTTCCTGAACGGAGTTTGCACAGAGCATAGCAAAACCGGTGTTGCGGCATGCCATCACGTCAGAGTGGTCACCGAAGATTGCCAGAGACTGGCATGCAAGAGATCTTGCAGTAACATGGAAGACTGTCGGGAGAAGTTCGCCGGCGATCTTGTACATGTTCGGGATCATCAGAAGAAGACCCTGAGATGCTGTGTAAGTGGTTGTGAGAGAGCCAGCTGCAAGACATCCATGGACAGCACCTGCGGCACCTGCTTCAGACTGCATTTCTGCAACACTGACTTCTTTGCCCCAGATGTTGGTTTTGTGTTCGCTTGCCCACTGGTCGACCCATTCACCCATGTTGGATGACGGTGTGATGGGGTAGATAGCTGCAGTTTCGCTCAGAGCATAAGCGACATACGCTGCGGCGTAGTTCCCATCCTGTGTGTTAATGTGTCCCGGCATTGTTTTCCTCCTTTGCTGGGTTGGTTTGATTAAGAGAGTTCATCCTGAAATATATACCGTTAATGAAAAATTTCAAGCTTTATTTACAAAAACAAACCGTATTTTGCAGAGTTTTTGTTTTCTTGTACCTCCCAAGGCACAAAACAATAAAATTTTACAAAAAAATTAAAAATTTGATTGAGTTTTTGAAAAAAGATGATATATTACTGCGTATCACTTGAAATGAATAGCTGGGGACGTCATGGTTTCGACTGGACGAGTAGACCGACAGCTGCATGCCGAGGATGACAGTTGGCCTCGTTAAACTTCTGTCAAAAAAATACAAGCGAACGAAGAGTACGCTCTCGCTGCCTAAGTTGCAGTGACGTCTCCTCCCTGACGGACTCTAGGGGAAGTGAGACGTCGTCAGAGTCCTGGCTGATTTGATCGGACTGTTGTTGAGTCAGCGAGATTCAGACAGTATAGTCGCAAAGCCGCCTGCCCATTGGCCCTGCTGCGAGACGAAAAAACGATAAAGATGGGAAAAGCATGTTGATGCCATCGGAAAGCTGTCACAGGACGCGGGTTCGACTCCCGCCGTCTCCACCAGAACTTTCTAATTGCCAAGGACTTACAAATAAAGTCCCTGGCAATTTTCTTTTTATAGTGCTTACAGTTGCAGGCACTTACGGCTTTTCTGCGGAGAGCAAGAGACTGCTGTTCTCAACGCTGAACCATACCA
>JAFVTF010000047.1 GCA_017503375.1 Lentisphaeria bacterium
AAGGTTGATTTGTGATCGGGGAAGAAGGGAAAAAATTTTGAGGAAATTTCTTCCCTTCTTCCCCGAACCCCATCATCCTTTTTCAAACCTTTTTGCGGCATTCCGATTTTTGCAACGCAAAAATCAAAATGCCATCTTAAAGTTGAAATAGCAGAAGGATTTACTAACCTGTATGGGGAACAGCGCTTAAGGAAATTACAGAAAAGACTTGATTATAGAAAAAACGATTCAAATATCACCAAAAAGTGAAAAAATTGCACAATTTTTCTTTCATAATTTGCGTTTTATATAATGTGGTGTATTGTACAAACAAAAAAATAACTGATGAGGTACTTATGCAGAAGAAAAAATTATTCCGTTCCGGTTTTGTCATTGCCGGTCTCGTTTGTATGTCTTTTATTTTGTCCGGATGTGCAAAAAAAGCGAAGAAAAAAGTAGAGGAACGTGAAGTCCGCGTGACCGTTCAGAAAATCGAAAAGCGGAATTTCCGCCGTCAGATTCCTGTTCAGGGAACAGTTGATCCGGTGCAGTTTGCGGTTCTTTCTGCAAAACTTGGCGGTACAGTGGAGCATTTCCCCGTCAGCACCGGTATGAAACTGAAAAAAGGTGATACGATTTATGGAATTGACCGTCAGGTTCTGAAAAATCAGGTAACCATGCGGAAAGATGAGATCAAAGTCAAGCAGGCGGAAGTTCAGAATGCAGAAGCCAATAAAGCGAGTGCTCTTCTTTCCAGAAAGAAAGCAGAACTGGATTACAAGCGCGCTAAGAAACTCCATGATTCCAAAGCGATCAGTGATGCTGAATTTGAAGAATATGATACAAATTATCAGAAAGCACAGACAGATGTTGTGAGTGCAGATGCGGCAATTGCCAATGCAAGAGCACAGCTGAAGCAGGCGGAAAGCAACCTTACGATTGCGGAAAAAAATCTTGCAGACTCCACCCATCTTGCACCGTTTGACTGTACCGTTGTTGATACCTACGTGGAAGAAAAAGAGTATGTTTCCACCGGTTCCAAAATTCTGAAGATCGAAAATCTTGATTCTCTGGAAGTTGTATGCTATATCAGTGCAGTTTATTATAATGATATTGTTCAGGACAAAACAAAGGTTGAAATTTCCATGGAAGGCCGCAAGTATGCTGATGCAGTAATCACCTTCAAAGCACCCTCCATTGATCCCCAGAGCAGAACTTTCAAGATCAAAGCTCTTGTTCCCAAGAATTGCGGACTTGTTTCCGGTATGCTCTGCAGTGTCAATATCATTCTGGAAGAAAAAGTTGCATATGGACTTCCTGCCGATGCCTTCCTGCTCCGTGCAAATGACCGTTTTATCGTCTATGCTGTCGGGGAAAACAACCGGGCAAAGAGTTTTGATGTGAAACCCGGAATCGTTGACGGAATTTACAGAGAAGTCCTCAATCCTGAAAAGCTGATGAATGAACAGCTGATCGTCAGCGGACAGAGCTTTGTGAACGTCAATGCGCTTCTGCGTGTCAGCCCTGCAAAGAAGTAAGGAGGACCGGTTATGTTTTTAAGCAGATGGTCCGTCAGGCGCCCGATCGCCATGACAGCATTTATCATTATTCTTGTGATGATCGGATGCTATTTCTACCCGAAGCTCAGTATTGACTTGCTGCCGAACATGGAAATTCCTGTGATTCTTGTCCGGTGCGAATATGAAGGAGCCAGCCCGACAGAAATTGAAGTTGAAATTGCGAAACGTATCGAAGATGCTGTGTCATCTATCGACGGGATCAAGCACGTAACAAGTCTCTGTATTGAGGATGAAGCCAGAGTTCAGCTGGAATTCAACATGGGGATCAACGTAGATGTGGCGGCAACAGATGTCCGTGAAGCACTGAACCGTATCCGGAAAACATTCCCGGATGGAGCGGATGATCCCATGATCCGCAAGATCGATACCAATGCGACGACAGTTGCCCATATCTATCTTGTCGGGGACCGTACTCAGGATGATCTTTATGACTATGCAGACGATGTGATTGCAGACCGTTTTGCCTCTGTGGCAGGTGTCGGTGAAGTCCGTGTCTACGGGGCAAATGAAATGCAGGTACACGTTCTTCTTGACCGTGAAAAACTCTCTGCGATGAATATCTCTATCAATGATGTTGTCAAAAAGATGGAAGCGAACTACATCCGTGAACCGCTGGGACGAATTCAGTATGACAAGCAGGAAAAGAACGTTACCTTTGAAGGCGGCTTCAAGGATTTCGACGAGATCCGTTCTCTTGAAATCGGAAAATTTGAAAACCGCCGTGTTTACCTGCGTGACGTGGCAGAAATCAAACTGATCAGCCGTGAAGTCCGCAGTAAGGCATTTGTGAACGGCAAACCGGCAGCCCGCTTCAACATTGTGAAGAAGGGGGAAGCCAATGCAATCGAAGTGATCCGGGGATTGCGCCAGAGATTTGATCAGCTGGTCAAGAACGGGGAACTTCCCTCCGGAATGGAACTTGTCTGGTTCCATGACTCCGGAGAATTCATTCAGGCTTCCGTGGATGATGCATGGTCCAGTATTCTTACCGGGATCATTCTGACTGCTGTTCTTCTGTTCCTGTTCCTCCACGAACCGCGTTCCACCTTCATTGTGATGGTGTCCATGCCGGTTTCTGTGATCGTTACTTTTGCCGCCATGTACTATTGCGGTTATTCCTTTAATATTATGACCCTGCTCTCTCTGGGTTGTTCTGTGGGGATTCTTGTGACCAACTCAATCGTTGTGATCGAGAACATCTTCAAACACCTTGACCGTGGAGAAGATATCAAGGAAGCAGCAGAAAAAGGAACAGGCGAAGTTATTGCAGCTGTTTCTGCCAGTGCGCTGACCAACGTTGTTGTGTTCGTGCCTGTTATGATGATGACGACCCGTATCGGAAGTATGATGATCCCCTTTGCCGGAGTGATGGTGGGGGCAACCCTTGTTTCACTTTTCATCAGTTTTACCATGACGCCGATTCTGGCATGTATCATGCTCAAAGCTCCGAATCATGATCCCAACCGGAAAAAGACTTTTCTGGAAAAATTCTTTACGCCGTGGGATGTCGGTTATGATTGGCTCTGCCGGAAATTCAACCGCAGTATTGAGTGGACCGCAAGATTCCCGAAAACATTGCTGCTCTTTGTGATTGCCGGTTCAGCAGCAGTTTATTTCTTTGTGATTCCTCAAGTGGGCCTCTCCTTCCTGCCGTTCTGCGACCAGGGTGAAATCCGAATCAAGTTTGAGTTTCCGACAAACTATAACCTTGAAACCACAGAAAAACTGGTTCAGGAAGCTGCAAGCCGTCTGAAGAAATATGACTTCATCAGAGGTACAGCAGTCAATATTGGAAATGCAGGCGGCGGCGCCGGACAGGTTTCTGCTGCAGTTTATCTCGGACAGATCACGCTGAAGACCACCAAAAAGATGGAACGTGAAGAAACGATCTGGCAGCTGCAGGAAATTATCCGTAAAGAACTTGATTATCTGGATGGCTGCCGTGTGACGCTTACCATTCCTGCGACCTTCGGGGGAAGCGGAGCGGAAATCCGCTGCGTTATGAATGGACCGAACCTTGAAGTTCTGGAAGAAGCCGAAATGTCTGTCATGGAAAAAATTCCTCTTCTCGGAATCACCCGTGACCTTGACTCCAGCCGCCGTGAAAGAAAACCGAACATCAACATTACACCGAACAGAACAGTTCTTCAGAACATGGGACTCTCTGCTCAGGAACTGTATGATCACATGCTGGGTTCTCTTGACGGAATCGAAGTCGGTGACTATCGTACATCCACACGTACCTACGATATCCGTCTGAAAAATAAGAAAGAATACGGTGAAGGTCAGCTGCGGCAGATTTCTCCTGCCATTAAGGAAAATGCTCCGTTGGGAACCGATGCTGTTGCAACGATCAAAGAGGATACCCGTCCTGTTGTGATCAACCGTTATGACAAAGTCAGAACCATGTGGATCTATGCGAACACCGCTCCGGGTTTGGCATTGGGACCTGTTTCCGATCAGATCAGAAAAACGGCTCTTGAAACCCTGCCGCCGGGGTATAATGTCCGTATGAGCGGAAGTGTGGAATTGATGAATGATACAGCAAGAGAATTTGCCAGTGTGCTGCTCCTCGCAGCTGTTCTGACCTATCTTCTGATTGCTGCGATCATGGAATCCTGGACGAAGCCTTTCCTGATCATGTTCTCAGTTCCGCTGGGATTCCTGGGAATGTATCTCACCCTGTACCTGACCGGCATGTCAATGTCTCTGATGGGCTTGCTTGGAGGCGTTATGATGATCGGTATCGTGGTGAACAACGCTATTCTGATTATGGATGAATGTGCCAGACTGGTTGATGAAGGCATGACAACTCATAAAGCAATGCTTCAGGCAACGGAAGAAAAATTCCGTCCAATCGTTATGACAAGTATTGCTTCCGTGATGGGAATGCTGCCCATGGCATTGGGAACGGGGCTTGGTTCCGAACTCCGTGCCAGCTGCGGTATGGGCGTGGTCGGAGGTTTGACCATTTCCGCCCTGCTCACTCTTTACGTGATTCCTGCGCTCTACTTTGCCTTTGTCCGTGACACGGCAAAGACAAAGAAAGAAGAACAGGTCAAGGCATAACGGAATGTAAATCAGCCCTGTAATCAGAAAGGGGGCTGCTGCAAAACTTGAAATTTGAAAGCACATTTTCGTACGGAGAAAACGGAGTGTACTGAGTGTACGGAGGCATTTTTGGTTATTACCGACCGATTTCTCAAAAGAAATAAAAATTTTTCTCTTGGGTAACTGTTGTTTTAATTACCAAACCACCTTCCGTAATCTCTGTAAACTCCGTTCACTCTGTTCAAAAGACTTAATTAAAATACGTTTTCTGTATGCAGGTTTTGCAACAGCCCCGCAAAAAGGTTTGGAAATCCTCCTCCGCACAAGGCTCCGGAGGACTGGAAAGGGGTGGAGTTCCGTCTTCGCCTTTCAGGTTGCGCCGTGACAAGTTGAGGAGGAGAAAAAAGGACTTTTTCTAAAAAGGGCTTTTTCCCCTCCTCAAGTAACAACCTTTATTGGGAACAGAGCTTATTTTTTTTTATTTTGGAGAAATCCTTATTGTTAAAGTTTTGTTCAGAGAGGCAATATAATATTTGAACTGAAGTTTTGCAAGTTTTTCTTTTATTTTTACAATTTTTCCGCTTGAAAAAAGTTTAAACAGATATTATTATACACAGGCTCATAAGGTTTGGTGAAAGAGTTTACGGAGCTTATGTTTCCGGGAATTGTTTTGACAGGCTTTTCAGTCGTATAAAGAAAACAGTATACCCTCAGGAGGATTTTTTATGGCAGACAGTCAAACAATATGTCCATTTTGCAATGATACAATTTTAATCCCGGAAGAATTCTTCGGTTCAGATGTGGAATGTCCAAATTGCCATAAGCAGTTTTTTATTCCGAAAGTGACTGAGGTGGAAGCTGCTGCCGGCAGCATTGATTCTCCTGCAATGGGGGAATTTGACTGTCCTCTTTGCGGTGCAAAAAACCAGATTCCGGAAAATTTCTCCGGGAAAATGAATTGTAAAGCCTGTTCCAAAGAAATCGAAGTCATCAATGAGGCAATGATTCCATGTCCGTATTGCGGAAAACTTATTGCAAGTGATGATACAACCTGTATTTTCTGTCAGCGTTCCCTTTCTGATTCTCCTCAGAAAAATGAAGATGAATCCCAGCCGGCAGCTGTTGATCCAGCCGCGCAAACGGCAAATCTCGAGCCATTACAGGAGCCGGAAAAGGCAGATCAAGGGGATAAAGAAGATAATTCAGTGCTTCGTGCGTTACAGATATTGAAAATCGTCTTAATCTCCATCTTTGCTTTCATTTTTACCTCAGGGATCCTCGTAATCATATTTGATACGAAAGAGTGGAAAACGGCTCTCAGCATTATCTTTACAGCTTGTTATGCAACCGTTTTCGGATATTTGATCCTCTGCTGGCTCCGCGGTATTTACAAAAATGTAATGAGGATCCGGATTGCTTTGGAAAAGACAGAAACTCCGGAAGATCTTTCAGAATAAAAACTGATTTTACAAACAGTTTCAGATATCCGGATAAAAAAAAGGGGCGCTGTTGTAAAACTTAAATATTTTAGCTCTGTTCCCAATAAAGGTTGTTCCTTGAGGAGGGGAAAAAGCCCTTTTTCTCCTCCTCAACTTGTCACGGCGCGACCTGAAAGGCGAAGACGGAACTCCACCCCTTTCCAGTCCTCCGGAGCCTTGTGCGGAGGAGGATTCCCAAACCTTTTTGCGGCATTCCGATTTTTGCGATGTAAAAATCGAAATGCCATCTTAAAGTTGAAATAGCAGAAGGATTTACCAACCTGTATGGAGAAGGTAATGATGATGCAGAATTCCTGAAAAAATGTGCACAGAAAGCTATTGATCAATACCGGAAAACGGAAAAATAATTCTCATTCGGCCGCAAAAAACTGCAATAAAAAGGACGGGCTGCTGTAATTTTGAAATACAGCAACCCGTTTTTTTTACGAACCCGGAAGATCCGGGAATGGTTATGTTCAAGAGAAAAGATTTCTCTTCAGGAGATCAAGAGCGAGAACCCAGGAGATGGGTGCATTGGTCCATCCTGTATAGATACTTCCGGCTCCGCCTTCAAAGCGGTCGCCGCCGCCCCAGGAATTCTGATTCATATCAAACATACCGCGCCAGCAGCCATTGAACTGCACTTCGGGGGAGTTATCCTGAATCCGGATGATCAGAGCTTTCAGTTTTTCATAAGCCGCGGTGTATTTTGCATCGACAGCAGAAAGAGCCTGCAACCCGATCAACGCCCAGTTAACGGTGTAAATCGTATCAACCAGATGTTCTCCTGTGGGAGCCTCATAATGTTCTGCGGGGATGTTTCCGCTTTCTTTCATTTTTCCGAGGATGATATCGCCATAGATCCGGGCGGTTGCCAGATATTTTTCATCGCCGGTATAACGGTATGCGGCGCAATCACCGATGAGTGCATAGGAACATTCGCTCACATTGAATTTGGCGGGGTTTTCATTCAGGTAAGCATCATATTCTTTAATGAAATCAAGATATTCCTGCTTTGGTTCTTCAGCATAAGCCCGCGCAAGAGCCATCACAGCAAGAGAGCCCCAGTGGGGCAGACTCAAGTTTCCAAGCCAGATTTTCTTTTCGGTATCAGCCCAATTTTTCTGTTCCCGGCAGGCACGCATTACGCGGAGTGAGCCGGATGCGAGCTGATCGGCAAGAATCATTGCCCAGTGTTTCATATCATACTTCTTATCCAGTTCCGGATAGCGTTTTGCAATTTCCAGCTGAAGGAATACACACCAGGCTTCATCATCGAAATAAACATCGCTGGAGCGTTTGATGTGAGACCAGTTCCAGCTGCCGTAAGGATACTGATCTTCATTTCTCCACAGCAATCCGCTGCGGTGATAAAGGAAATCGAGAAGATTTACAGCGATATCGGTATATTTCTGCTCTTTCAGCACTTCAGCCGCGAGCAGATAAAGATAAGCGGTTTCAAAATTGCAGTCAGCTCTGCGCTGTTCGATGATGCTGTAATCTCCATGAGGAGTCCACGCAACAAAGGAAGCGTACATTTTTTCGATGGCTTCATTATTTTTGACAACTGCCACGCGTTCTGCAACGCCCCAGAGTCCATCATTTGGGAGCATCACGCCGGAGTTTTCAAACCAGTTCAAATTTTTCAGCAACGCATTCTTCATATTGGAAAGTCCTTTCTTTTCTGTTCCGGATAATATATAACAGTTTTCTGTATTGTCAAATGTTTTTACTGTACAGAGAGTTGATATCACGGAAAATTGTGCTATATTACTGGGTATGAGGAATTCAACCCGGAGAAGAAAATGGTGCGTTTATCAGAAAGTATGGAAGATTATCTGGAAGCGATTGCAGAGCTGATCGCGGTGGAAGGTCACGCCCATACAAAAGAAATCGCTCAGAAATTGAATGTAAAAATGCCCTCCGTTACCGGTGCTCTCCGGCAGTTGGAACAGATGGGATATATCATTTACAATACTCATTATCCGGTACAATTAACAGAAGAAGGAAAAAAAGTTGCCGATGGAATTCTCAAACGGCATACCGTTTTGAAAAATTTCTTTTCCGGTATTCTGGGACTTCCGGCAGAAACAGCTTCGGAGACGGCCTGCCGTCTGGAACATGCAGTCGATGATGAAACGATTTCACGGTTCACGATTTTTTCAGAGGCAATCGAACTGCGGCAGGATGCCAAACAGCTTCAAACTTATTTAACGGAAGCTATGCAGTTTCTTTCTGCTGAAGATGCTGAAAAAATATGTGTTCTCAGCCAGCTGAAACCGGAAGAAAAAGGAATTGTTGAACTGGTTGGACGAAACATTTTGGCAACGGAAACTCCGCAAAAAGGAGAAACCATAATCCTCAAAAAAATATCCCTTGACAAGACTGTTTACACAGTGGAAACTGATGGAAAACAACGTCTCGTTCCTGTAACAATCGCAGAAAACCTCTGGATAAAAAAATGCTGAAACAATCTCCTGCTATTTTTCATTTTTCGCGTTCGCTTCTGCTCTTATCTGCTCTTTTCGCCTTGATCTCTTTTTCAGTTCCATCCCTGAACGGTGCTGAAAAAAAAGAGAAGAGTGAAAAAAAGGAAAAAGGAAAAAAAGAGAAGAAAGAAAAATCCACATCTTCCAAAGATCAGAAAAAAGAGGATAAGGATGATAAGGGTGCGGCAGAAAAAGAAGAAAAGAGTTCTGAAAAAGGCGATTCTTCCAAAAAACGCCGCTTGATCGTTGTAAAGAACGGAATAACAGAAATCGAAGCAAAGCAATTCAAAGGATATTCCAATCTCCGCAAAATCGTTCTTCCCAAAGGAATTACATCTATCGGAGATGAAGCATTTTCCGGATGCAAAATGCTGGAAGATATCGAAATTCCGGCTACCGTTGAAACAATCGGTAAAAATGCATTTGAAGGATGCTCAAGGCTTACAGCACTGAAGCTCCCGGACGGAATAACAGAAATTTCTGATGAAACATTCAAAGGATGTACAAGTCTGGCAAGAATCATTCTTCCGGCAAATCTGGAAAAAATAGGGAAAGGTTCTTTCAATGGCTGCACCAATCTCAAAGGGATCCGTATCCCGGATAAATTAACAGAAATCGGAGAAGAGTCATTCATGGGATGCAGCTCTCTTGACAGCATCAAATTGCCGAATGAACTGACATCTATCGGCGGAAAAGCCTTTTCCGGATGCCGTTCTCTTGCCGCAGTCAATATTCCTGCAGGGGTAACTGAATGGAAAAACAATCCCTTTGCCAACTGTCCCAGACTGACCATTACGCTGGCACCGAAGCACCCATCCTTTCTGCAATTCAAAGGGGTTATCTGCAGTGCTGATAAAACAACGATTCTTCACTACTCAGCCAACAAACGGCAAGCAGCATTTATTCCGCCGAAGCAGATTACAACAATCGGCGCAGGAGCCTTTTCCGGATGTTTGTATCTCCGTGCAGCAGCACTTCCGCCAACACTTGAAACAGTTCAGGATGAAGCATTCTCCAATTGTGCGAATTTAACAACAATTCAGTTCAGGAATCCGGAAGTTGCACTGGGGAAAGGGGTATTTTCCAACTGTACAGCATTGAGAAGCATTGCTCTTCCGGAAAAATGCACGGAATTGCCGGAGAATCTGTTCTCCGGATGTACCAAATTAACACAGATCAAATTTCCGGCAGAACTTGAAAAAATCGGAGATGGAGTATTTGAAAAATGTGCCGGTTTGCGTCAGCTCAGCTTTCCGAAATCGGTTGGTTCAATCGGAAAAAAAGCATTTTCCGGATGTATTTATCTTGATAAAATTACATTTCCGGAAAATCTCAGCGAGCTGGGGGAAAATGCTTTTGAGAAATGTATCCGTCTTCAGGATATCCGTCTCCCGGAGGGGGTGAGTGCGGTAAAAAAGAATACGTTTTCCGGATGTATCTCATTGCGGCGGGTGATTCTGCCGAAATCAGTAGAAAATGTGGAAGAAGGAGCATTTGACAAATGTGAAAAGCTCACGAAAGTGACGACTCTGAATCCGGATCTGGAAGAAAATGAAGATGTATTCGGCAAAAAGATCAAACTGGTCAAACCCCGGAAAAAGAAACGGTAAAGGTTTTTTATGGAAGAACAGCTGAAGATCGCTGATACACTGAAATATACCTTTCCGGAAGAACTTCCGATCTCTGCCCGTGCTGACGAAATCGTGCAGCTTCTTCAGGAAAAACGGATCGTCATTGTCTGCGGAGCTACGGGGTCCGGAAAGACAACCCAGCTGCCCAAGATTGCGTTGAAAGCCGGATGCGGCAGAAACGGAAGGATCGGATGTACCCAGCCCCGGCGAATCGCGGCATCTTCCCTGTGCAAACGGGTTTCTTCTGAACTCAACGTGGCATCCGGCGGAATCGTAGGCTACAAAGTCCGTTTTGATGATAATACAAGTAAAGATACGTTGATCAAATTTATGACTGACGGTATTCTTCTTGCGGAAACCCGCGAAGACCGTCTGCTCCGGCAGTATGACTGCATTATTCTGGATGAAGTTCATGAACGGACACTCAATATTGATTTTCTTCTGGGGTGTCTGAAACTCATCATGCAGAAACGGCAGGATTTGAAATTAATTGTCTCATCTGCAACATTGGAATCGGGCAGGATCAGCGAATTTTTCAATGGTGCTCCGGTTGTTGAAGTGGAAGGCCGGACCTATCCGGTGGAAGATGTCTGGCTCCCGCCGGAAGAAGATTCGGAACTGCCGGAAACAGTTGCCGATGGAGTCCGTTTTATCACAGATATGGACCCGCACGGAGATATTCTGGTATTTCTTCCCGGGGAACGTGAAATCCGTGAGTGTACCGATATGCTTCGCGGGCGTGGGATTCCTCCGGAAAATCTTCTGCCGCTGTTCGGACGGCTTTCTTCCGGAGAACAGCAGCGGGTATTTTCTCCATCCGGCCGCCGCAGGATCATTCTCGCAACCAACGTGGCAGAAACCTCATTGACGATTCCGGGAATCCGTTATGTTGTTGATACCGGGCTTGTCCGGCTCAGTCGGTACAATCCACGTTCCAGAATTCAGGAATTGCGGATCGAAACAGTCTCCAAAGCGAGTTCCATGCAGCGGCGCGGCCGTTGCGGGAGAACCCGTGACGGGATATGTGTACATCTTTATTCTGAAGAAGATTTTCAGAATTCGGCAGATTTCACGCCGCCGGAAATTCAGCGGGCATCACTTGCGGGAGTCATTCTGCAAATGGCATCGCTCAACCTGCCTCCGCTGGGAAAATTTCCCCTTGTGGATGAACCTGCATCCGCACTGATCCGGGAAGGATACCGTGCGCTGGATGATATCGGTGCAGTTTCCGGACCGGAACACAGAATTACAAAACTGGGAAGAGTTCTTTCTTCCATGCCGGTGGACCCGCATCTGGGGAAAATGCTTCTTGAGGCCAAGCAGAAAAAAGTTCTTCCGGAACTTCTTGTTATTGCTGCGTTTCTGAGTATTCAGGACCCGGCGGAACGCCCCTTTGAAAAGGCCGCTGAAGCTGATGGTGCACACCGTAAATTTTCCTCCGACAAATCGGATTTCCTTGGAATTCTCACGCTCTGGAATGCTGTCCGCAAAGCCTATTCAGAAGCAGGAAATTCTTATCAGGCGATCCGGAGATTCGCAAAAACAAACTACTATAATTACCGCCGTCTGCGGGAATGGGAAAATCTGGTGGATGACTTGAACGATGTTCTTCCGAACCGGGTTCCCATGCAGGCAAAAAATCTTGTGATTGATTTGGAACGGGTTTCTTTTGATGCCCTTCACACCTCCATTCTCAGCGGAATTCCCCGGAATCTTTCCTGTTATGAACCGGAACTGAAACAATATTCCGATATGACGGGCAAAAAGTTTATCATGTTTCCCGGCTCCGGAATGTCAAAACGGAAAAATCCGCCGAAATGGATGATGTTCTTCTCTCTGATGGAGACCAGCCGGGTATTCTCCCGGTGCAATGCCGAGGCAAAACCGGAATGGCTGGAACAGGTTGCACCGCAGCTTTGTACAAAAGTTTATGATGCAGCGGAATGGGATCAGAACAGCGGTTTTGTTTATGCAAGAGAAAAAATCCGGGCAGGATCTCTTTTGATTCATCCGGGCAGACGCCGTCATTACGGAGCCATTGACCCGGTTGAATCAAGAAAAATATTTATTCAGCAGGGGCTGGCAACAGGGCTTGCATATTCCAAAGGAACCTGGCTGGAACAGTTTCACAAAGAAATGCGGAAATTGCGGGAATATGAAGTCAGGTTGCGCCGTCCGGATTCCCTTGTACAGGATGTATTTCTGGAATCGTGGTTTCAGGAACATCTGCCGGATCATATCAATTCAACGGCAGATGTACTCAAAGACTGGATCGCAGTTCATAAGAATTATGCACCTGATACCAAGACCATGCTGGAAGAGGCTGGCGGATTCAATCCGAAAGATTATCCGGATTTTCTCGTCTCTTCCGGCGAACGGTTCCGGCTCAATTACCGTTTTGAACCCGGTGAAAATAAAGATGGACTTCTGCTGCTTGTTCCGGAAGACAACCTGAATCTGCTGGACCGTTATCTGCCGGACTATCTTGTTCCCGGAATGCTTCAGGAAAAAGTGGAATTTCTGTTGAAAAGTCTGCCGAAAATGCACCGGTTGAAACTTAATCCCATCCGGGAGGCAGCAGAACTGTTCACCCTGTCATGTCAGGATGGAACAGTATTCACCGGACAGCCTTTGACAGATGCGCTCTCGGAATGGCTGGAAAAAAATTATGAAATCCGTCCGGAATTCGATACTGAACGGCTGCCGGAATATCTGGTTATGAAACTTGCCATTCTCAATGAAAAAGGAAATGTTGCTGAAGTTTTGCGTGAATATCCCTCGGAACCGGGCCGCAGTTCTGCGCTCGGAGCAACCGTTTCCGCCGTCAAACAGTGGAGTGCCGTACAGTGTAAAGACTGGCCGGGAGATTTTCCGCTGACAGTCAACATATCCGGAAAAAGCGGAACAATCGGTTATCCTGCACTGACAGCAGAAGCATTGACTGTCGGCACACGGGTTTTTCTGAAGGAAGCAGAAGCGATCCATTCTCAGCGGCAGGGATTGGTGAAACTGTTTTCCATTCTTCAGCCGACTCTGATGAAGCAGTTGAAATCCGGAGCAAAACTTCCGGGGAATATTCTCATGACCTTCTTTATGGAATACAGAGACTGGCAGAGCGATGCCGCTGAAAATGCTGTGCTGAAAGGATTCGGATGTCCGCCGGAAACCATTCACTCTGAACAGCTTTTCCGGAGTGCATTGGAACGTGCCCGCGGAGAATCCTGGGGATATCTGGAAAGAGAACTGGAATCTTTGAAAGAAATTTTTGAGCTGTATGAAAAGATGAGACCGTTCTATAAAAAACTCCGGGGTGATTCACAAACAGCCATGGAAATCAAAGCCCACTTGAAACTGCTGTTCCGTCCGGGATTTTTGCGTTTGTCAGAGGCGCTGGAACATTATCCGCGTTATTTGAAAGCATTGGGAATCCGCGCACAGCGTGCTGCAAATTCTCTGGCTTCAGATGCTGCCAAGGGAGAAGATCTGAAGCCGTGGATCGAAAAACAGCGGCTGGCTCTGGAAATGGTTCCGGCTGTCCGGACAGCTCCCGGTCTGATTGAATTTTTCCTGCTGGTGGAAGAAGCAAAAATCAACCGTTACGCACCGGAAATCCGCACGCTTGGCAAAACCGGAGTCAGCGCACTTGAAAAAGCATGGAATGAAGTCCGTTTAAGCTGAACTTATTCAGCTCTGTTCCCAATAAAGGTTGTTCCTTG
>JAFVTF010000048.1 GCA_017503375.1 Lentisphaeria bacterium
AAGGTCCTTTTTCCCCTCCTCAAACTCCACCCCTTTTTTCCAAACCTTTTTGCGGCATTCCGATTTTTACGATGTAAAAATCGAAATGCCATCTTAAAGTTGAAATAGCAGAAGGATTTACCAACCTGTATGGGGAACAGCGCGAAATAAGAATTGCCTCAATAAAGGAAAAAAATGAAGAAACTTTTGTTCGACCAGGTTTCTGCCGAAGCCGATTTCAATCAGGTTACGGGTACATTCAACAAGGCGCAGCATTCCACCAATACTGCGCCCAATCTCTCTAACAGAGGGATCAATGATTTCACTGAAAATTTCAAAAGCATGAATTTTGAGTATTCCAGAACTCATGACTGGCCGTTGTGGAACGCCGGACAGAGGGTGATCGATACTCATTTTGTTTTTCCGCTGATGCATCTTGATCCGGCGGACCCGAAAAATTATTATTTTGAACCTTCTGATGAAATGATTCAGAAAACACAGGAAGCCGGATGCAAAGTCTTTTACCGTCTGGGAACAAGTATTGAACATTCCGGATTGCGTCCGGATCAGAAGCACTTCAATTCCATGCCGCCGGAAGACTATGAAAAATATGCAGAAGTCCTTGCCGGAATCATCCGCCACTACACCAAAGGATGGGCTAACGGATTCCATTATGATATGCAGTATTGGGAAATCTGGAATGAAGCAGAAAACGATCCAACCTGCTGGAAAGGCTCTTATGAAGAATTCATCAAATTCTTTGTGATCGTCCTGAAACGGTTGAAAGCGGAATATCCGGAACTGAAGATCGGCGGTCCAGCCGCTACCTGCAGTGTCCGTGAAGATCTTTTCATCCCATTACTCAAAGCATGCAAAGATGCTGGAGTTGCGCCGGACTTCTTCTCCTGGCACAGCTATGAATGTGATCCGAACTCTCTCATCGGACAGCCTGCCCGGATGAAAGAGTTCCTGAAAGAGCAGGGTTTTCCGAACTGTGAACTGGCTGTCACAGAATGGCACTATCTCGTCAGCTGGGATGGCGTTCAGAGAAATATGAGTGAAGAAAACAGACGTCTTGCTCTGGAAAGCCAGGGCGGTCTCTGCGGCATTGATTCTGCAGTCTATAATCTTTCCGTTCTCTGCGGATGGCAGGATACCTGTCTGGATATGGGTTTTTATTACGGAGCAAACCCTGTTGGCGACTGGGGATATATGAATATCTTTGGTGGCTATAACAAGAATTTCTTCTCCATGCGTATGTTCGGGACATTGCTCGGTTCTTTTGAGAAAAAAATCAAATCCCGGAGTCTGGATGGAGCAGTTTATCTTCAGGGCGGTGTTTCCGATGATGGAAAAACCGGAATGCTGCTTGTTACGGATTACCGCAGTAATACAACATTCCGTCAGGTGAAAGTCGATGGAATGGATGGGGCATCCGTCTCAGCTATTCTGCTGGACCACACCCACAATATGACAATGCTTGATGTTACATTTGAAAACGGGGTTTTGACGCTCCCGAAAACAGCAGTCGGTTCTGCTGCATATCTCGTAAAATTCGACAAACGATAAAAAAGGATTTTGAAAAATGAATGTACTTTTTCATGAAACATTCGGAACTGTCAGTGATGGTCTTCCCGGCGGTTGGTATGTGGAAAACAATTCCAATCTGAAAGCAGTTCCGGCAATCCGGAGCGAAGAAAATTTTATTGAACTTCTTTCTGCAGGAAATAAATTTCTTCCCGTGATTCCGGATGTTTCGGACTGCACAGTCAAATGCACAATTTCATTCAACTTCTCTATGACCAAAGACGATTTTGAAGGCGGATTTGCATTTTTGACTTCATTCCGTTACGATACAGTAACCGGACGGGGACAGACCCTCAGGATGCGCCGGAACAAGAAAAATGATACTGTTGTTTATGAATACGGCACAACAAAACGGAACATCTTTTCCCCAACAGAGGCAAAGGAAATCCCGGTTTCCGATACTGAATTGGATAAACCGATTGAAATGATCATTGCAATCAAGGGAACTGTTCTGACTGTTGAATCCTTTGGACAATCAGTCGATTTTGAAATTGCAGCAGGCAAAGGAAAAATCGCCATTTCCCGCGAACATTTCTTTGATTCCCTGAAAATTCTGGCATACGAGATCGAAACAGATGAAAATATTTCTGCCGGAAAGAAAACAGCATTCACCGTTCCTTTGTCCGAAGAACCCACCTATTATCCGCTCTTCTGTGATGTGGAACTGGAAGATTTCGGCAACTGCATGGATGTTTCCCTTTCTCTTCGCGGAGGGGTGCATGAGACACCCATTGGAGAAGGCTGTTATCATGGAAAACGCATGGATCTGCTCACCAATCCATATTTGAAAGTCATTACAGCCGATCAATTCAGCAAGCATATTACTTACAATGACCGTATCGTGATGATTCCGGATGGTATGGCAGATTCATTTTTCTATCAGGTTCTGGCAAAGGAAGTTGAATGGCCGTTCAAGCGGAAAGTCCGTTTCCTGAAACCGGAATCGGCCTTCGATCTTGCCTTCGGATTCGACAGTTTCATCCATACTCAGAATAGAGAATTTGCGGAAATCCCCTCCGAAACGATTTTCGATTTGAACGGAACCATTCTCTATTCCGGACTCGGGATCACGGAAAAAACAAAACTGGAACTGCTTTCCCAAAGCGATAAGGAAATGATTTCCAGAATTCCGGAAACAGACCCGCGTTATGAAAAAGCTGTTCAGTTTGTCAAAGATAACCATTTCTTCTTTGAAAACGAAACACCGCATTTTCAGGTTCGTCTGACCGGCCGGAATCATCTTCCGCTGAGCTGTAAAATCACCCTGGAAGATGCCTTGCTGCGTCCGGTGCGTGAACTGAAATACACCATGACAGAAAGAACCTTCAAGATCGGTGTCATGGAATTTACGGAATATCTGCTTACGTTGGAAGATGTGGAAAATCTTGCCTGCGGTGTCTGGCACTTGACATTTGAAAGCACCGATGAAAGCGTGGAACCGCTCCGTTACCGCTGGGCGTTTGAAGTCATGTCCAGAGAAGAAGGTGCGCCTCCGCCGCCGATCATTTCCGGCTTGCCGTATCTCTACAATTCCCGTACAGAAACCAGAGGTTTGCTTACCGATGGATTCGATCCGTGGAAGGGAAAGAGTGCCAATCAGCCGCATTATATTGCCTGTGCAAACTTCCTGCCGCCCGCTGCCCGGAAATATCAGGTATTTGATACAGTCAAGGCGTACGGACGTGAAAATTTCCTGTGGTTGCAGGCCCGCTGTCTGAATAAATGGCTGGTCCATGAAAATATGGATCTGATCAACCAGACCGATTATGTCAATACTTCTCATGAACGCGGACAGGTATCTCTTTACTGGCTTTACACTTACAAAGGAGTCATTCTTGACAAGCTCATCGAGTTTGTCAAGCTGAAAAACGATAAAGGATTTGATCTTGCCAAACTGGAAAAATGGCAGAGAGAAAATGCCGGACAAATCGATGCGGAAACCCTGATCTATCTTGCTGAAAATTATTGGGAAGAATGGCTGGATTTCATGAATGCCGCAGCACAGGAAATCAAAGAAAACAGCCTGAAAGAACTCCGTAAAACGAATCCGAAACTCAAATTCTCCCACTACGGTCCGGCAAATATTTATGCAGCCAACTGCAAGGGTCCGGAATTTATCCGTATTCTGCAGAATGAACATGCGAACACTGATACAGACGGTTTCTGGCAGTATGAAGATTATCCCTATGCCTGCCGTTATGACCTCAGCGTTGGCAGCTATTTCCTTACGTCCTGTCTGATGGCATTGCCCGGAGCAAGAATCTATCCGGAAATTTATATTGACGGCGGTGTGGCGGGCTGTCCGGATGGTGCTGTTTATTATGCACATCCGCCCTTCGGACAGAGACCGGTCTCCTATCCGCAGCGTATGGTCAAAAACACGTTTGAATTCTGTTACGGCAGCGGACACTACATGTCTGACGGGTTCCATTACTGGGAAAAATGCGGATTCCAGGCTTGTGCATTCTTCCAGGCATGGTATGAAAACCTTCTTCATGCATGGCGAATTATCACAGAGAACCGTCCGGTAAAATCAGTCCGGAAGGCAGCTTTTGTTTCCTCTGAAAAATCCCGCCGCGCCGCAAGAGAATTCCAGTACATCGTCAAATATCCGCAGTACCGTATCATGGATGTCCGGAACACAGCAACGGAAAATGTTCCGTTCATTGCAAAATGCTGCCGTGTCCGCGGCTTGAGCGCAGGTTTCCAGGTCTTTGAAGAAAATCTGTTGAAACTGACTTCTGCCGATCTTTCTCTGCTGGTTCTTCCAACCTTGAAAGGAATGGCGCAGGAAACGCTGGATCATATCAGAAAACTTCATGCGGAAGGCGTGGCTCTGCTCTGCTGTCAGGATGTTACCGGATTGGAAGATCTTTTCGGTGTGAAAGATACCGGAGTCAAAAAGACGATCACCTGGATCAGCGGAACAGAAAACTTCCTGAACGGCGAAAAAGATTTCTGCGACGATGAACGCTGTACCGGAAAATATGACGCAGATGGAGCAGAGGTTCTGCTTTCTGCGGAAATTCCTGTATTGACGATCAAGTGCAATGCAGCGGCAAGTGCGGTATTCTTCAACGTTCCGCCGCATCTGGTCAAAGAAGATCAGCTTCATGACCGCATGGCTTATACGAAGGACGGAATCAGCAGTCTCATAGAAAAAGCTGTTGCTGAAGTTGTCATGATGATTGAAAAACCACTGGTCAAAGTCAACGGGAATGCAAGAATCCTTGCAAACCATACGGAAAACGGCGGCATTGTTCTTCCGGTCTACAATCCCTCCGACAAGGATACGATCACTCCTGTTGTTGAGATTGATTCCTCCCTGCTGGCAGGAAAGACTGTCCGGAGCGAAGAGCCGTTCACAGCTCTGGGCAACGGAAGATTCCGTCTCCGTCTGAAACCGGATGCAACGGCATGTCTTATTATTGACTGAGAGTCGGTATTTATGAATAAACCATCATCAATCCGGTATGCAGCAGTATATCTGGGATCGGCGGAAACTCCGGTCCCGGAATTCCGGCAGGCTGTCATTGATCTGGCAGATTATCTCGCTGAACATGAGATCACTCTTGTGTTCGGCGGGAGCAATACCGGAATGATGAAACTGCTGGCTGACCGTATGCTGAAAAAAAACGGAAAAGTTATTGGCGTTTTCACCAGAAGTCTGCCGGAAAAACTGATCCGAAATGACTTGACTGAATCCATTATTACACAAGATCTCGCCGAACGGAAAAAGGAGATGCTCCGGCTGGCAGATGTCATTATTGCTCTGCCCGGAAGTTTCGGAACATTCGATGAACTTTTCGATGCTCTGGCACAGCAGAAACTGAAAAAAGAGTCTCCCTGCCCTGTCGGAGTATTGAATATCAAAGGGTTTTATGATCCTTTATTTGCTCTGCTGCAAAACAGTTCAGATGCCGGCTTTTCCTCTGCCCGCACGCTGTCACTTCTGAAATCCGGAACAACACCGGAGGAACTTTTCCGCAATTTTTGAAATAACTCTGTTCCCGATAAAGGTTGATTTGTGATCGGGGAAGAAGGGAAAAAATTTTGAGGAAATTTCTTCCCTTCTTCCCCGAACCCCATCATCCTTTTTCAAACCTTTTTGCGGCATTCCGATTTTTGCAACGCAAAAATCAAAA
>JAFVTF010000049.1 GCA_017503375.1 Lentisphaeria bacterium
CAGGTCCGGGCCATTCGCACTATTCAATTTTTCAAGGAACATCAGAAGCTCTCACTTCCGAAGTTTTTTCTATTTCAAACTGTCACCGTTTAACGGGCAACAAGTTCTTAATATAGCACACTTTTCAACTTTGTCAAGCGAAGTTTGATTTTTTTTCAAACTTTTTTTCAGAGCAATCATTTTTGCTTATGACCACTACTGAAGCGCGACAGGAGTTTAATATAGCACACTTTTTTCTTTTGTCAAATGCAATTTGAAACTTTTTTCATTTTTTTTGAAAACTGTTTCAAAGTCACCGAAAGAAGTTCTTCCGGATTTTGCATGGCGCTTAATATACACCATATTTTGCATTTGTCAAGCAGATTTTTTATTTTTTTCAAATTTTATTAAACTGTTTGAGTTCAATCAGCACCGCATTTAATTGCGACAGGAGCTTAATATACACCACATCTGAAAAAATGCAAATCAATTTTTAAACTTTTTTTCATTTTTTTTCAAGTTGTTAATTGAAAAAGTAGATGCACAGGCGAAAAAGTTTTTAGTGCATTAAGTCTTACAAATAAATCTTTGTGCATTAAGTGTTGCAAAGGGGAGAAAAAATTAGAAAGAAGATAGATAATCTTAAACAGAAATATCCAGAAATTTCGGAATAAGTCACACAACAATCAGCGCCCGACTTGACAATTCATAGTTTTTTAGGGGTAATTTCAAATGTCTTCAGACGATTCTCAAGACTTTTGAAATTACCTCTTCGGATGAAAATTGATTTTTCCGGAAAAAAGAGTATATTATGAACGTTAAGAGAAAAGGGTTTTTTATGATGGCTGGAAAAGATTTGTTTTACTGGACACGCCGATTGTCCATCTTTATGATTGCCGTATTGTATACTCTGGCGACGAGCATTTCCGTCATTTCAAATCATTTTTATGCCACCCCTGGGATGAATAAAGCTCTTCCGGTTCTGATTATTTTCGGAGACGGACTGGTTCCGCTTCTGTTTTTTCTGGGAGCACTGATTTTCCGGAACCGTTACTGTGCCATTGGGGCTGTTACAATTACCTTTTTCAATATTTTCCTGCGGCTCAGCTCTGTAATCATATTCCGGGAAACATTTATGCCGCTTGATTATTTTGCATTGAAATTATTGTTTATCCACACAAATTTTGAAGCACTGCAGGCTGTTATGGGGCAATATTTCTACCTGTGGCTGGTTCCTGCCGTTCTTACAGTGATTTGTTCCGTTTCCTACAGCTGCTTTCTGGTTTGGAAAACTGCAGGAAAGGAACCGAAAAAATATTCCAGAATCTCGCTGGCGGTCGTTTTCCTTCTTCTGCTTTTATCCATGACAGCCAATGTTGTTTTCCCGTTTTTGAAAGGCGATGAACCAAAACAGGACCCGGTTACACCATTGCCGATCATCGTTCTGAATCTGACCCGCGGATTTATAGATGATATCAGTTTTAAAGACAGTTTTGAACCGGTTCCGCTGCCGCAGGAGTCCAGAGAACTGCTGATTCAGGAAGGTGTGATTTCCCCGGAAAAAGAGGGCCAGAAAGATCTTTTTGACCGGATCATTATCATTGCATTGGAATCTTTTGACTATCACTATATTGGAAAGAACAATCCGGAAATGCCGCAGGGAATCACCCCGAATCTTGACCGTCTTTCACAGGAATATTTTTCCATGAAAAACTATTTTGCGGCGGCCCAGCCGACTTCATGGGGATTGACGTCTCTGATTCTTTCCCGATTCGATTATGAACGTGATAAACTCATGCCGACTGTCTCTCTCTTTTCCGCAATGCAGAAAAAGGGATTTCACTCTTTCTATTTTGCCGCATCTCCAGGCTATTTTGAACAGAATAAGAAAAATTATCAACGGATGTTCCAGCCGGATACCATGTTTTTCCGGGAAGAGTTTTTTGAAAAATATGATTACGGTGTCGAAAATGAATGGGGGCTTTCCGACAAAACACTTTACGCTGGAATTTATGAGGAACTGGCGGACTGTCCTTCTGACCGATTTATTGCAGTAATCAGTACAATAGATACTCATTTTCCCTATCATCACAGCGAATTAACTCCCGAAGAAGAAAACAGATTCCCGAACAAATTTCTGCAATCCATTTACAGTTCAGACAGGGAACTCAACGTCTTCCTTCAGAAGATCATGCAGAATCCGGAACTTTACAATGAACGGACACTTATCATTGTTACCGCCGATCATACCGCCACTCACGGGGAAAATTACACAAAACGGACAGATTTCCATCCGGAACGGATTCCCCTCATTTTTATCACACCGAATCAGAAAATTTTCCGGAAACTGAACCCGGGAAAATATGCTTCATCCATAGACCTTGCTCCGACGATCATGAATCTGACCGGGTGTGAGATCCCCGGAACTTTCATGGGAAGAAGTTTGTTCTCAAATAAAAATTGCGCCATGACAGCAACCCATGGTTCATACCTGCAGATACACTATCCGGAAAAAAGTCTGCTGTTCAATATGGATAAGCCGGAAGACAAACTTCAAACCGCATACCGGGATTATTATTACTCCTTTTACGGAAAATGATCAGGAATCTTTTCTGTACCCGATAATACGGCTGACCTCTTTCCCTTTGTAACGGAGGGAATAAATGATGGCTGTAACGATTGCACCGAGTCCATCGCAGAGCATATCCTTCTGAGCATCCCAGATATCGCCCTGAGACCCCAGAAATTCACTGCCGGCTTTCTTATGTCCAACCAGAATAGAAATCTCTGTATAAATCCATTCCACGATTTCAAAGAGAGCTGCAACGCCGAACAGAGCAAGAATCACTAAAAATATATTCAGTCCGCGATTGCGGATCAATCTTCTGCTTTCAAAATATTCCAATGCTGGCAAAGCAAAAAAACCAACCATAAAATGACCGATCCGGTCATAATGATTCCGCTCGAATCCAAACAAATTTGTCACAAAATCGAATGGAACTTCAGCAAAACAATAGTGTCCGCCGATGGTCTGCCAGCAAAGAGCAACCGTCATCAGAAAATAAGAGAGATTGGAAAATTTCACTCCTTTGCAATAAAGAATAACCAGAGCAATCACTGTAACGACGGCAATGGAATTTTCTGTAATCCACAAAGTCAGATAATTTGGTTTGTACGCAAAAAAAGCAAATACTGCAAGATAGATTCCCAGCATGATCCGGGGGAAGAACATGGCTGTTTTATTCATTTTTTTCTCTATTCATCCTTTGAAAAGCGGTAAACGGCAGAACAGTTTTCAATGGTGGAAAGTCTGTGAGCCGCGATGATCAATGTATATTGATTTGCTATTGCTTCAAGAGCTTTTACAAACTCTTTTTCCGTATCCTGATCCAATGCACTTGTGGCCTCATCCAGAAGCAGAATTTCCGGTTCCGGATACAATGCGCGGGCAATTCCGATCCGCTGCCGCTGTCCACCGGAAAGTTTTGCGCCTGCATCTCCCAGTTTTGTATCCAGGCCCTGAGGCAAAGCTGCTGTAAATGCAAGAGCCTGCGCGATTTCCAAACATTTTGCGACCCGTTCCCTGTCGATTTGCTCCGCCGGAACTCCCAACGCCACATTTTCCAGAACGGAAGTATCAAAGATCCGTGTTATCTGCGGCACATAGCCGATCTTTCTGCGCCATCCGGAAAGATTTCCGGAAATATCGGTGCCGTCGGCTGAGATCTTTCCGGAATCGGGTTTTCTCAAAGCTGCAATCAAATCCAGCATGGTACTTTTTCCGCAACCTGTCGGACCGACCAGTGCAAGACTTGATTTTGCAGGAATTGTCAGATTGACCTGATCCAGAATCTTTTTATCACCATAAGAAAACGTGACATTTTCCAGTTTCAATTCTTTCTTCAAAGCGACATCATCCGTTCCGGAGATATCTTCCTGCGGAAGAACGGAAAGGTCATGGCAAATCTGATAAAAGAGTTCCAGCTTGGACCGGATACGCGTAACATAATACTGTACGCGGGAAAATGAAGGCATCAGACGGGCAAGGATCAAACCGATCAACGATATCATCACCACAACTTCCACCCGGTCTGTATCCAGAAGAAGCAGAACAACAATCAATCCCAATCCGGCTGTCACAATTCCTGCTTCGATCAGAAAACGGGGTAGCTGCTGAAAGGAGAAGAGAACCGCATCATTCCGGACAACATTTCCCTGTAAAGTACGGCCTTTTTTCAGGAATCCGACAAGTCTTCCGGAAACTTTGATCTCGCGGATGCATGCAAGAGCTTCCAGAACGAATTGATTTGCAGCCATGGCCAGAGGGAGCGTTTTCGCAGAAAAACGGGCAATATATTTTCTCATAAACCAAAACAGCAGCGCACCGAATCCGCCAACCGCAAAAATCAATGCCAGTGCTGTTTCCGGAGCAATCACAAGAATGGCAATAAATGAAAGAAAAATCAGAATTCCTTCACTGATCAGCATCGTCATGCTGGTCATAACTTCTGCACATATATTCCGGGATTGAGCGATCAGTTCCATCAATCCGGCAGAGTGATTGGCTGTATGATAACTCAGCGGGGCATGAAGATACCGTTCCGTCAAATCTTCTGCAATTCTTCCGGAAACCCGGAATGAAAAACGGATTTGCCAGTGATTGATAATGAACAGCAGAAAATTTTTAACAAGAAAAAAGAAAATCGTAAAACTGCAAAGCAGAATCGTAACATTCTGTGAATTGCTTTTGATTCCAAACCACTCCGTTATTTTACCGAAATGCCCGGTAGCTCCCGGAGAGACAAAGACTTGAATAATCGGAAGAATCGCACCGATCCCCGCAAGTTCCAACAGCGATCCGGCAAACAGAAGAAAGACCAATAAACACATCTTCCACTTTTCTGCGGGGGAGAAAGTCTGCCGTATCGTTTGTATAAACTTGAACATAATGACTCCTTAATTGTCTTCCGGAAAACGGATGATCTTTTCCATCACCCGTCTGCAATTTTCTTCCGAAGAGGAAACAATATGATGACATTTCAGCCGGAACGGAACTTCCGCATCCGACCCCATTTCATAGAATTCATTGGTGATTTCCAAAGAAAGCAAATCTGTTCCATTTTTGCTGAGAGAACAGAATCCCAGATTTTTCAGTGCGGGCAGGAATCCGGCAATATCCCAGAGTTTCGCCCGGATGATTCCCGCCTGAAACACCTGATTTGCCAGATAAACGCCGGCAAAAACACATGATCCCATGGCGTTCAAGAGTTCATGTCCCTTGAAAATCCCCTGTTTTGTGAAACTCTGCGAAAGGGCGATCGCTCCGGTATCGGTATACTTTTTCCGGCAGGGTTTCAGCTCCACAAATCCGTTCCTATCACCTTTTCTCAGATAGGTCTTTCCGGATTCCGTCACCAGAAGTTCTTCCGTTTCCGGCAGATATATTGCACTTTCTGTGAGTTTTCCATTTACTGCATAACCGATGGAAATCCCCCACATGGGCAAACCGCACGCATAAACCGCAGTTCCGTCAATAGGATCAATAATGAAAGCTGTATTCTTCAGAGCTTTGGGAAGATCACAATTTTCCATGCTTTCCTCGCCGATGATATAAACATCGGTCTCATCTTTGGTCAAAGCGGCATCCAGGAATTGCTGAATTGCTTTATCCGCCTGCGTAACAATGGTCCGGTCTTCTTTGATTTCCGGATTCATTTTACTCTTATATTCTCCGGCAATTCTGCCGCTTTCCTCCAGCAGTTCAACAATTCTGTTTCTGTTCCACTCTTTCATAATAAGCTCCTCATCTGATAACTCTGGGGTCCAGCGCATCCCGGAGAGCATCTCCGAGAAAGTTCAATGCCAGAACAAGCACAAACAAAAATGCTGTTGCGGCTCCGGCTTCCCACCAGATCCCGCGCCATAAACGTTCCTGTCCCTGGGCAATCATTCCGCCCCAGCTCGGCTCGAACTGCACCCCCAGCCCCAGATAACTGACAATCACCTCTGACATGACAGCCTGGGCAAAGATCATTGTAAAATAAACAATCACCACATGCATGACATTCGGAAGAATATGCTTTCTCAAGATCGTAAAAACAGGTTCTCCCAATGCTTTTGCGGCAAGAACATAACCGGTCCCCCGCAGACGCATGGTTTCCGCCCGGACAACCCGGCATAGAGAGATCCAGCTGGTCATGCCGATTCCCAGATACACTGCAAACATCCCCGGCTCCGTTCCCAGAAGAGATGCCGCCGTTTCAAAACAGTTCTTCACACTTTCCGGAAGAAAACCCTTTGTCACCAACAGGGAAAAGGCAAGAATAAACAGCAGCGAAGGGATTGCCGCAAAGGTACTGTGGACCCACGTGATCATATCATCCGCTGTCCCGCCCCAATAACCGGAAACAATTCCAAGACCGACTCCGAATATGACCGCGATCAGCGAAGCAATCAGCCCGACTTTCACCGCAGTCCGGATTGCAAACACACTCCGGATAAACACATCCCGCCCCAGATAATCTGTGCCAAGCCAATGTTTCCCCGAGGGCGGAAGATTCTTTTCCGCGGCATTCCGTACGTTGCAGACAGATTCTTTTCCGCTCTTCCGGCAATGCACCGTATAACACTCCGTCCACACAGCCGCTCCGAGATAGCAGAGAAGAACTGCCAATGCGGCAACTGCCGCCTTCTGTCCGAGAAGACGTTTCAATATCATGAAAAAGACGGAATTTTTCCGGATCATGTTCCGCGTTCCTTCTTCTGAAGATCACGGCTCAGGAATACCTGAAGCAAACCGAGTTCATAGGATGTCACGCCGTCAATTCTTCCGGCTTGCGCCAGCGTCGTCGGACGGGTCTTTTCCAATTTCTGACGGGATTCATTCCGCAATCCTGTAACCACAGCATAATCGAAACTTTCCGGAATCTTCCAGCTTTCCAGAGAATGAAGTTTTTCCACTGCTCTGCCTTCCTGACGGAGATAGCCGGCATAATGGGAACGGATCACCAGCTGACGCATTACGCGGCGGTGCATCGCATTATTTTCATCCAGTTCCAATGCCTGATAATCCACAGGATTGCTCTTGAAATCCAAATCTCCGTGACGGTCCCGCAGTGCATCGTAGAGAGAATATCCGCTCTTTTTGATACTCTTTGCAAGGAGTTCCGTCTTGTCGCAAAGATCGGAATATTCCTGAATCATGCGGTATTTTTCTTCCGGAAGAACACCCCATTCGTATGCCTTTTTGGAAAGACGCAAGTCGGCATTGTCCTGACGGAGATTCAACCGGTATTCCGCACGGCTGGTGAAGAGACGGTAAGGTTCCACGATCTCTTTTGTCACAAGGTCATCGATCATCACTCCGATATAAGCCTCATCTCTTCCGATTTCCACATGATCTTTTCCTGCGGCGAAACGGGCGGCGTTCATCCCTGCAACCAACCCCTGTCCGGCAGCTTCTTCATAACCGCTGGTACCGTTAATCTGTCCGACAAGGAAAAGTCCGGGATAACGTTTCACGCCCAAACCGCGGTGAATTTCTTCGGGATGCACAAAGTCATATTCGATCGCATAAGCAAACCGGGCGATCTGAACATTTTCCAGCCCCGGAATGGTCCGGAGCATTTTGATCTGAACATCCGGCGGAAGACTGGTGGAAATTCCATTGATGTAAAATTCGTCCGTATTCTCCCCTTCCGGTTCAATGTAAAGCAGATGTTTCGGATGATGGGCAAAACGTACGACTTTATCTTCAAAAGAGGGACAATATCTGGTTCCGATTCCTTCGATGATTCCGCTGTACATGGGCGCCTGATGAAGATTTTCCTGAACGACTTTTGCCGTTTCCTCTGTGGTATAAACTGTCCGGCAGGGGAAATGACGTTCCTGAACTTTGAATCCGTTTTCCAGCGGAGGGAAATAGGAAAAATGTTCTTCCATGACATCGGTATTCTGAATTCCCATTTTGGAAAAATCAATGGAGGAACCGAGAATACGCGGTGGGGTTCCGGTTTTGAGTCTGCCGACTTTCAAACCGAGCTGATGCCGCAGAGCTTCTGCCAGTTCAATGGATGCCGGGTCTCCGGATCTGCCGCCGGACATGTTTTTCAAACCGTAATGCATTTTCCCGTTGAGGAATGTACCTGTCGCAACAACAACAGCTTTTGTATGCACCGCACCGCCCGGAAATGCTTCCACTCCGGTGATTTTCCCATCTTCCAGCAGAAAATTCATGACTGTCGCATTGCGGATCGTCAGATTTTCCTGAAGTTCCAATACCCGTTTCATACACTGATGATAACAATATTTGTCGCACTGAGCGCGGGGAGACCAGACAGCCGGTCCTTTTGCCATGTTGAGCATACGGAACTGGAGAGTCGCGGCATCGGTCACACTTCCCATCGCACCGCCCATGGCATCAATTTCACGGACAACGTGACCTTTTGCGATCCCGCCGATGGCAGGGTTGCAGCTCATCTGGGCAATATGATCCAGATTAATGGTGAAAAGAATGGTTTTCGCGCCCATTCTGGCTGCGGCGAGAGCTGCTTCACATGCGGCATGACCGCCGCCCACAACCGCTACATCATAACTTGTCGTATCCAACTGAAAACCTCCGGACAATTATTTTTCCTCCGGGGAAGAACCTTCATTGAGGATATCATTCCCGTAAGGATATGGCAGAAAATTGAGGTTCTGCCGTTTTCCAACGCAGCACCCCAGAGTATGAACATAACGGAAACTGTCTGTTGCAACAGCATCCGTGAAAAGTGAATAGGAAAGCAGAGAGATCAACTCTTTATCGCTCCAGCGGCGGAATGATCTTTCCCGCAAATCTTCTTTGGAAAGAGAATGCCATTCCCGGCGCGGATCTAATACAGAGCCTTCATGCAAAAGGAAAAATTCATTACGGCAGGTCAGGATCTCTGTTTCAAATCCCCAATGAGCTGCTGCAAGTTTTGCAACAATACATCCCATGAAATCGGTCGCTGTATTTTCTTCCAGAATGGTACCGATACAGAGAGCCTCCGGATTTTCCGGATTTCCGGGGACAGTGTAAAACTGAATTGTCTTCTTCAGCCGTATCAGCAGCCGTTTCAGAGAATCCGGTTTTCCCCATTCTCCAAGCCCCTTCAAAAAATCATTCCATTGCTCAGTGATCTCTTCCAGCGTGTCATTGTCAAACCACAGCAAATGCAAATGCAGCATGGCATCTTCCAGAGAAAGCTCACCTGCAATAAACTCTTTGGCAAAGAGCTGCCGTTTCCGGCGGCTCACGATTGCCGCCTGAATCTGATGGATCCGTTTCCGCAATCTCTGATTCGGGCTTTCCTGCAAAGTTCGCAATACGCGATCCAAACGGGAATCCGAACGGCTGATCAGTTCTGCCATTGCAATCCCTGCCAGCTGCTCGTTTTCGTCATCCAGAAGTTTCAGAAGATTTTTGAAGTCATCATTCATAACGGCTTATTTCTTTTCCGGGAAAAATCCCTTCAGTGCATTTTGAGCAATCTGTTTGACTTCTTTTGAAAAATCAACACGGATCATCCAGCGTAAAAATTCCGGGTTTTCCAGAGCGATCTGCCGCAGCGGAATTCCGTTGTTCTTTCCGAAACCGACAACCACTTCCTCCCCTTTCCAGCGGAATTTTCCTTCCGGATCCACAGCATCGGGAATTTCAGGATTGCAGAGTTTGTGAATAACATCCAGATCTTTGACAAATTCCGCATCTTCCGGCATATCTTCCTTTGCCATCTGAGAATAGCGTTCCAGTTCCGCTTCAAAAACTTCCACTGTCGCCAGAGTATCTGCTTCTGCGGAATGGGCATCTTCCAGACTCTTGCCGCACAACCGTTTATAGGTCGCCGACAAGGTCCGGGGTTCCATCTTGCAATAAAGGTTGTAAGCATCAATGATTCTCCGGTTTTCCAGAGAAAACTGAAGTCCGGCACGGGAAAATTCTTTCACCAGAACAGGCACATCGAATTTGATGATGTTATACCCGCCCAGATCGCAATCTTCCAGATAAATATAAAGGCTCTGGGATATCTGACGGAAAGTCGGCGCATCTTTCACATCTTCATCATAAATACCATGAACTGCTGATGCCTCTTCCGGAATATGCATTTCCGGATTCAAACGCCGGGTCTTGACTTCTCTTGTTCCATCCGGTGAAATCTTCACAATGGAAATTTCAACAATGCGGTCATTGACAATATTTGTTCCTGTCGTTTCAAGGTCGAAAAACACCAATGGACATTTTGTGATCAAATCTTTCATTTTTTCTCCTTCGTTCCGTGATTCCGGAAGAGCATGTCAACGACCACGGAAAAGATTAATTTTGGCTCTGTTCCCAATAAAGGTTGATTAGTGATCGGGGAAGAAGGGAAAAACTTTTGAGGAAATTTTTTCCCTTCTTCCCCGAACCCCATCATCCTTTTTCAAACCTTTTTGCAGCATTCCGATTTTTGCGATGCAAAAATCAAAATGCCATCATAAAAGTTAAAATAGCAGAAGGATTTACCAACTCATATGGGGAACCGAGCCTTAGTTTTATACACAGGTACTTTAGCACGCCGGAGGTGATTTTTCCAATGAAAGAAAAAGATTTTTAATCTTTTTTAAAACAAAAATGCCGGAAATGAAAAATTCCGGCACTCTTTTACTCTGGAATGATTTTCTGTCATCCGATTTTGAAATTGCTGCATTCTGCCTTCAAACAAAGTTCTCTGTTTGCGGCAATCAATTTTTCCAGATCATAATCAACGGCTTCAATCATTTCACGGGGAAGATAAACTCCGCCTTCCAGAAAGACTCCGCCGGATTTCAGAAATTCTGCAGCTTTCCGCTGAAGTGAAGTGGGATTCTCCACCTTTTCAGGATCAGTCGTTCCAAACACACGGAACTGTGTATCACTCTTGATATCAACCGGATAAAGATACCCCAACCGGCTGAATTTCAGAATATTGGAACCATCCTGAAGCATCGGCAGAAGAAGCGGATCAAGAAGCCAGCTGATACAATGAAAACCTTTCCAATCATAATCCGGTTTGCATGAAGCAAAAAATTCCGACATAAGCTTCATGGACTTTCCGCAGGAATTCATATCCATAGGACCATCTTCAGGAATGTGCAGATTGATAACCGGATCACCTTTTTTGAGAAGAATATTCCCCGATTGATCAGCCAGGTCCCAATCATAAATGCAGGTCGTATTACATTCCAGTCTTCCACGGCGGATCACATTGCCGTGATACAAGGAGACTTCCCAGCCACGGCCTCTGGCTAATCCTATGACACCGTAATTCCGCTTCGTATTCCGCAGCCATGCAGTAATATCTGTCATGGTATCAAACAGAACTTCCTGCGGAAAACCTTGTCTGCGGTAATGTTCCATTGCGGCATCCGCTCCGAAGTATGCGGCAGCAAACCAGGCTTTGGAGAGATCATCCCCCTCCGGCAGTTCCGGGTCCTTGCCGATTGTTTCCGGAATAAAACATTGATTCGCTATCAAATGAGCCCATTCAACAAGTTTCGGATCTTTCAGAATCTCTCTCAATGCAGCAGTTTCTTCCGCATTCAATTTACTGATTTCAGAGAATTGTTCGGGTGTCATACGAAAAGGGTTCCTTTTTTTATAATGCTCTGTTCCCAATAAAGGTTGTTCCTTGAGGAGGGGAAAAAGCCCTTTTGAGGAAAGGTCCTTTTTCCCCTCCTCAAACTCCACCCCTTTTTTCCAAACCTTTTTGCGGCATTCCGATTTTTACGATGTAAAAATCGAAATG
>JAFVTF010000050.1 GCA_017503375.1 Lentisphaeria bacterium
AATTTGGCTGAAAAGAGATTGCTGATGAGATGGAAATGGTAGTTTGAGTGTGGCTACTCAAAGAGTAACCACCGAAAACGCTCCATTTTCAGATCTCTGCAAGAATTTTCAGACATTTTTGAAGACTTTTGAAATTGCCTCTTCATGGCAAAAAAAAAAGGGCCGTTGCATTTGCAGCAGCCCTTTGGAATATTTACCGGAGAGGTCCGATCAGCAGTGGAAGTATTTTTCCACCAGTTCAAGGATCTTTGCCTGATCATTTCCAATGTCAGCACGGAGTGTGCGATCATTGAATTTACGCAGGGTAGCGATCAAACCATCGATCATTGCGGGAGCGAACACGCCTTCTGCTTCGTAGAATGCGCGCTGAGCTTCCAGACAGTCAGCGGATGCTGCACAGCTGTCGGGCAGAACGTTGAGAGAATCGAGGATAGCCTTATTTTCGTCCTTGTGAATGTTTACGTTCACATAGGTCTTTGCGGCGATATCCAGAGCGTTGGGGTTTTCAAATCCATGGCGGAAAGCGACAGCCAGACCTGCGAGGAGCAGGAAGACATCAGCGGAACCATCGGGGGAACGCATTTCGACGGTCTGTTTCTGGGATGTGTCATAAGCTGCACCGGATTTTTCATTCGGGTTAGCCTGAGCGCAGAGGTCCTTCTTGCTGGTCCATCCCAGGGGAACGCGGACGAGCACGGAACGGTTGCGGTCGCCCCAGCAGATGTTTGTGGGAGCTTCCTGATGGGGAACAAGACGGAAGTAGCTTGTGGGGTTGGTGTTACCGAATGCGGTGATGGAAGGAGCCAGTTCCATGAGACCGGAAATAGCTTTCTTTGCATCATCGGAAAGAGCACCGTCTTTCTGCATCAGGTTGATACCGTCTTTCATCACGCGGAAGTGGATGTGCATACCGGAACCGGCTTTACCGACAGTGATTTTGGGAGCGAATGTGACATCGAGACCATTCTGGTAAGCGAGGTTGCGGATGATCCATTTTGCTACGATGAGCTGTTCAGCGGCTTCTTCTGCATTGACAGGCAGGAATTCGATTTCGTTCTGTTCGTAAATCTTGCCGTCAAGAGTGAAGTTTCCGACTTCGGAGTGACCGTACTTGATCTGTCCGCCGGTACGTGCGATGTAATTCATGCAAAGCTGACGGAATTCGCCGAATTTTGCATAGGGAGCGGATTCATGATAACCCTTCTGGTCGACAGCGGGATAACATTCATCATCCTGAGCGATGACATAATATTCGAGTTCGCCCATTGCCTGAAATTCGAGACCTGTGGAGCGGGTGAATGCTTCACATGCTTTGTGCAGTGTATATTCCGGAGAACTTGCGAGGGGTTCGCCATCCTTGTTGAAGAAGGAACAGAGGAAGTTCACTGTGGGCAGTTCGCAGAAGGGGTCAATGTAAGCGGTCCGGAACCGGGGAACAACATAAAGGTCACTGTTGTTTGCTTCGATGAAGGGGAAAAGACTGGAGCCGTCAACGCGTTCACCGCAGGAGAGAATTTCATCGAGATAAGCGGCATCATTGATGACGAAGTTCAGAGTTTTGAGTCTGCCATCGCCAGCGGGGTATTGGAAATTGATGTGGCGGATGCCTTCGGAAATGATGAAATCGATGATGTCTTTTTTGGTAAAATCCTTCGGAGCTTTACCAATTCTGGCTGCCAGTTCATGACTGGTGTAGTTGAGTTTGTCCATAACAAAACCTCTTTTCGTTAATATTGGGTAATATATTAATATAACACAATTTTCCTTTATTGTCAAATATATTACGCAAGATTATCTTTGTTTGAATCTTATTTCTGTTGCTCGGGAAAATCAAAATGAACCGTTCAGTTTTTCCGGAATTCATCATTGCTTTGAGGAAATGCACTGTCAAGCATCCGGAAAGTTCTTTTCAAATGGCTCTGTTCCCTGTATGGGTTGATACTGCTGTTTTAACTTTATGATGGCATTTTGAGTTTTGTACAGCTCTTCCCCGACCACAAATCAAATTTTATTGAAAAATAAACCTTCTGATTTGAACTTTTATTTGATTTTTGCGGCGATATCCCAGTAGCGCATCCAGTCATCAAGATTCTGATCATGAACGCCGCTGCGGATGTGATAGCTTACTGCACCGGTGATATGCGAACCAACAATACGCGGAGTATCAACGGTGTAAGTATCAATGCCGAAAAGTTTATAAACTGCACCTGCGTGTGCCCCGGAGAGGAATTCGCCGTACGGGTCAGCATGCAAATCTTCCTGCGCACTGCCGATTGCCAGATATCTCGGAGCAATCAATGCTGCCAAACAGTGCTGGTCAAAGGGCAATTTATCTTCATTGCGTGCGTATTTTTTGAAAGAGCTGACGAACCAGTGCGGGAAATAGTGGGTGATGATTTCTACAGTTTCACCGAAGTCACGGCGTGCAAGAGCCGCACCGCAGCACCCGGACTCGTTGCTTATCACCAGCTTGAAACGGGTATCATTTGCCCCTGCCCAGAGTGCAGCTTTTCCCAATCTGGAAAGTCCGTGAACAAAAGCGTTACTGCAATCAATCATTTTTTCACTTTCCAGACAGTCAAGCATACGGGACATGCCCCATGCCCATGCGCTGAGTGCTGAAGCGTGTGCATGAAATTCTTCATTGCTTTCACCGGCAAAAAAGAGATTATAAACACTCTTGCGCCATGAATTTTCATCTTTGTTATCAGGATAAATGTCATGATAGCTGACAGTTGCAGAAGCAAAACCGCGTTTGATTGTTTCTTCAATATGGAAGCGGTTGATATGTTTTGAACGTCTCTTTTCAACGAAATTACCGTCAACATCTTTGCCTGTCATTATGACATCTTTTTCGGGCGTAACGGTATGATTTCCCCTGAAATTCAAGCCAACGAAAACCGGAGCGGGCGCGGAAAGATTTTTGGGGATATAGAGCAGCATGACAAAAGAATGTTTTTTGCCGTTCATTCTAAAAGTAAGTTTTATTTCCTTGCGGATAGCAGTATTGTTCAAAGCATCTTCTTTGACAGAAAGTGTTTCATATTCTGTTGTGGCAGGACGCGGCGGAAGATAGCCGTACATTTCCTTTTTGTAAAGCTCAAGCAGTTCCGGACGGCGGATATGCACCCAGTCAAAAGCGTTGTCAATTTTCTTTCCTGTTCTGCTCAATAAAACATCGGGTAAAACATAAGGCGGAACTAACGATTCTTCTGTATTTTTGTGCATGACAGGATTTTTAATTTCTCCGGAAGCGGAAGCCAAACGACTGGCATGACAGCCTCCCAAAACAGCTGCTGCCATCCCCCACATCAAAACAGATAATTTTCTCAACATTACAACACCTTTTCTCAGTTTTGAATTTTTATTTGATTTTTGCGGCGGGATTCCAGTAATACATCCAGTCAGCAATTCTGGTCGTGACTGTCGCTTCTTTACATGAAATCGTTTCAATTATATTATTATGGAATTCGACCATAATGATAAACGCCTTTGAACGGTTCCTGTTAATCTAGCATTTAAAAGTTTTTTTGCAAATAAATTATAATAAAAAAATAATAAAAAACTCTATTTCGCTTTCTTTTTATGAAGGCACTGTTCCCGATAAAGGTTGTTACTTGAGGAGGGAAAAAGGGGCTGTTGCAAAACCTGCATACAGAAAACGCATTTTAATTGAGTCTTTTGAACAGAGTGAACGGAGTTTACAGAGATTACGGAGGTGGTTTGGTAATTAAAACAACCGTTACCCAAGAGAAAAATTTTTAT
>JAFVTF010000051.1 GCA_017503375.1 Lentisphaeria bacterium
AGAGGCAGACAAACTGCTGGTTGCCTATATGAAGGAATCTCCAAAAGATTTGGATGCAAAAATGCTTTATGGAACTTGCCGCATGATGCAAGGGGATTCCAGTACGGCAAAGCAAATCCATGATGAGGTGGAACCCCAGATCTCCGAATCCAATGATATTCCTGAAACACAGAAAACTTTTTGGCAGAAATATAAAAAACTGATCATCTATGGAGCAATCGGAACGGCTTTGGTATATGGGGGATATAAGGTGTATGAGTATGAGACAACCCAAATTTTCGGAGCCCCGGCATCTACCTATGATCCAGTTTCGGCATCTACCTATGATCCAGATGATCCTAGATTTATCCACGATTTGTATGCAGGACCGGAATATTATGATAAAACGCGAAAATGACGAGAATAAAGCTTTACGTTATGAGGAGGATAATAATTTTTCTGTTTTATCAAGAGGAGAGATGGAGGAGAAATAATGAGTAAGGATAGTAGTCATGTATAAACCATCATTGTGTGTTTTGGAGCTGACGAACCGGTGTAATTTGCGGTGTCCGCATTGTGCATCAGATTCGGGGAAAAGCCGCTGTTATGAAATGAGCCGGAAGGAATTGCAGGAGGTCTTCTGTAATCTTTCGGAACTTGGCTGTAATACGATCAGTATGCTTGGGGGCGAAATTCTGCTGCGTCCTGATTGGTATGAAATCTGTCAGGATGCCCGCAGTGCCGGAATGGATTTGCAGTTGATCACCAATGGTTTACTGGTTAATGATGATATCCGGAAGAAATTCCGTTCTCTTGATCCGCAAACGGTTTGTGTCAGTTTGGATGGTGCGACACCGGATACTTACAAAAAGCAGCGCGGAGTGGATGGTTTTGACAAGTGTCTTTCACTTCTGAAACAATTTGTTACCGATGGATTCCGTCAAGTCAATGCGATTACCACATTTTCCTCATTGAACATCCATGAATTTGATGATTTTGCCAAACTGTTTATAGATACGGAAATTGTCTGGCAGGTGCAGATGGTTCATAAAGCCGGACATCGTTTTGATGAACGTTTGCTGCTGAATCAGGAAGCGTTTGAGTTTTTTACCGAGCGGGCGACATATTATTTGAATGAATATCACGGCAGATTGAAGATCATGACGATGGATGATTTCGGATATTTTGCCATTACACCGAAATTGCGCTTTATGCATCAGATTTGGGATGGATGCAATGCCGGACGGCGTACCATAGGGATCCGCAGTAATGGAGATGTGCTCGGATGCCTTTCTTTGGGGGATGATTTTATAGAAGCGAATCTGCTTGAAACACCGTTATCAGAAATATGGAATTCCGGGAAATATTTTCAGCGTTTCCGGAAAAAAGAGGAATCGTTATGCGGAACATGCGGGAAATGCACCTTTGGAAAAAAGTGCAAGGCCGGATGTACAGCTATGGCAATAAGTTCAACAAATACGATCGGAGACAACACCTATTGTGTCAGACGTCTTGAAGAGAAACGTTTATTGCAGGAACTTTTTGACTGAAGTGAGAAGGAAAAACAAAATATGGACAAAGAAAAAGAAACAATGTCAGATGAACAGACGGTTCAGCCGCAGGAAGTAGAAAATGGAACGGAAAACAAAACTGTCCGCAAGCGTATATCATGGGGGCGGATACTTATTGCAACGCTTATCATTCTTCTTGCGGGTGGGGCAAGCGGGGCGATTGGGATTCTTTATTATATTACCAAAGACTTCCAAACACTAACATGTGGAATAAGAGATTGGACGAAATGTCCTCATAAACACAAATTTGGAGAGGATCTATGGGGGACTATGAAATGTATCTTATGTGGACGCAGATTGTGTAAAGTAGATACAGACCATGAGTGGAGAAGCAATCCATATTCTCCCGGTCGGTGTTCCAGGTGCGGATGTTATGCAACGGGGTCATTATACATTTGTGAAATTTGTGGGAAAACCAAAAGCAATGTATCTTTACCATGCGGTGGATGTGATGATCATGCTAAAACTTGGGGAATATTATCTGATGAGGAAGCATGGTAATCATGTATAAACCTATATTGTGTGTTTTGGAGCTGACGAACCGGTGTAATTTGAGGTGTCCGCATTGTGCATCAGATTCCGGGAAAAGCCGCTGTTATGAAATGAGCCGGAACGAATTGCATACCATAGGGATCCGCAGTAATGGAGATGTGCTCGGATGCCTTTCTTTGGGTGATGATTTTATAGAAGCGAATCTGCTTGAGACACCGTTATCAGAGATATGGAATTCCGGGAAATATTTTCAGCGTTTCCGGAAAAAAGAAGAATCGTTATGCGGAACATGCGGGAAATGCACCTTTGGAAAAAAGTGCAAAGCCGGATGTACAGCTATGGCAATAAGTTCAACAAATACGATCGGAGACAACACCTATTGTGTCAGACGTCTTGAAGAGAAACGTTTATTGCGGGAACTTTTTGACTGAAGTGAGAAGGAAAAACAAAATATGGACAAAGAAAAAGAAACAATGGCAGATGAACAGACGGTTCAGCCGCAGGAAGTAGAAAATGGAACGGAAAACAAAACTGTCCGCAAGCGTATATCACGGGGGCGGATACTTATTGCAACGCTTATCATTCTTCTTGCGGGTGGGGCAAGCGGGGCGATTGGGATTCTTTATTATATTACCAAAGACTTCCAAACACTAAAATGTATAGGTTTTACTTCGGAATCCGTTAATTTTTCGGTAATGACAATATTTGTTGGTATATTGCTCCCTCTGCTTATTCTGATTATTATTTACAAAGTAAAAAACAGAAAAAATAAGGATGCACAAAAAACGTTTTGGAAGGAATACGGTCTTGAGATAACTCCAATTTTTATTGTCACTTATATAATTGCTATATTATTAGTATCCTGGATAGCGCGTAATAGTTGCGATAAGTGTGGTACCAAGTATCATGGAACTGAGCATAAGTGCACATATTGTAAACGTCATAATGGTTGGTTTGTAGAGAAACATTCCTGCTATTATTGTGAAAAACACAACGCATGGTTCGATTCACCTCATACATGTTATTCATGTATTTATCATAGAGAACCGCATATAGGCAGTGAACTCCTTAGTATGGATGAACGTATTAGCAGGAACAGGAACAGGACCAGGAACAGGAACAGGAACAGTGTTCGTGCTCTCAGCACTGGTCAGGATTTATGGAGCGATTGGAAAAAAGAATCACATTGTAAATTCAGATGTTTATATGCGGATTGTCGTTCTATTCATAGTAAGGAAAAACCAATATGTGATAGTACCGGAATAAGCACCCGCGAATATGACGACTATTTACATGAACATATGTGGGATTGTGATTACTGTGATATGTGGTAACAACAGGAAAATAAGCATGTATGAACCGATACAGCAGTTGATGGCAGATGGCGAATACCGGAAGGCATTGGATCATCTGTCCCGTATTTTACGGAAACGTTCTGATGATAAGGCTGCCAGGAAATTGGAATATCTGTGTAAAGAGATGATTCATATCCAAAATGCTTGCGGAGATGAACCGGAACAGAAAAATGAAATATCCGTAGAGGAGTATGTTTCGGTTCATGTTAGGCGTATTATGAAAAAAATATGCCACTGGATGTTTTATCTTTTGAATAAGCTTCCTTTGAAATGGCAGCAAAAAATGAAAGCTGATCGTTTTCGCGTATGGGAAATCCATTTTACTCTTGATTCAGATTCTCAAAAAGATTGGTTATGGGAGTTACTGTTTTGGGACACTAAACGCAGAGTGACGGTATTTGCTTCTTTGATCGTAGTCTTACTTCTTTGTATAACATTATTTTTACGGTTGGCTTTTGGTGGATGCGATAATTCAGATTCATCAGAACAACTGGATTTTTCCACAACAGTAAAATCTGCGTATGATGGGGATCCACAAGCACAATTTTTGCTGGGTAAAAAATTTTATTTCGGCGAGTCTGTAAAAAGAGATGTTGACCAGGCTTTATTATGGTTGACAAAATCAGCAAGGGGGGGCATGTACAAACAGCGGCGCTATTGCAGAGAATATTAGAGGAACAGGATATTCGAGTCCATGAAGGACAATACATATTGAAAAAGAACGAACCCCCCAACCGGAGAATAGAAAATGATTTTCAGAGATTTTTTCAAAAACAACTTTCAATTTGCAATTTTTCAATGGTGTGCCGTTTTACCTGCTAAATGGAGTTTGCTGACCATTGTTTTATATTGCTGCTTGAATTTGTTTGTTCCATTATGCTTCTCTACACTTACATTACAGCTGACAATTGCACCATGGGGAGCCATGTTGTTGCTTGCCGGATTTTTATATTTTTCAAAAAATGAAACTTCAGCAATATGTTCTTTCCGGCATTTGGATCCAGGTTGTGCCTATAAGGTATTTTTTTCAGTATTACTTATTCTGTTGCTGTCTATTATATGTTATTATTGGAGTTGTGAATTTTTTAAATTTGTTGGCTTAATGGTAGATGAAGAACAGCCATTGACAGAATCCCTAAGAGATGCATCACTTCCAGAGATAATTATAATTGGAATAACAACAATTATTTTTGCCCCAATAGGAGAAGAGATTGTTTTCCGGCGAATGCTCTATGGACTTTTATTTCCATTAGGGAGTGTTAAAGCATTGTTCCTAACTTCATTTTTATTTAGCATCGCTCATTTTTACCTTGTTGGTATTCCCGGATTATTTTTTCTGGCGATGATATTGCAATTACTCTATTTACATACCAGAAATCTCTGGTGTCCGATCCTGGTTCACGTAATTTTTAACGCATTAAGTTTTGTTTCTGTCTTGAGCAATTCTCAATAATAAATACAATAAATACACCTAAAAGAACAAAACGACACCTTTAAAAGGTTGCATTCCGTAATCAAAGATGGAAACTGCGACGACCGCAACAAGTGGCGAATTTCGCAGGTCAACGTTTGTCCCGGTTTCGGCAAAACTCGGTACAGAGAGCCGTTTCTGGGCGTTTTGCGGCTGCAAAAATTGCACTTTGGGAATAAATGGCAAAATTCGGCATCGCCATTTTGTTTTTACTGTTTGAAGTGATATATAAAAGAAAGGTGCTGACAAGCACTACTTTTGAGGGAAAAGGAATTTTTGCACCCTTTTGTATGCAGTTTTTTTGCAAAAGTCGTTAAGTGTCAATATATTTATCAGGCAAATAAAGAATTTCAAGCATTGGTGGATGAATTTGCGGAGTAATTCCCCTTTGGGAATTCTTTCGTCATCCGATAAAACTTTTTTGCAGTCTCCAACGCCGCTTCAGGAGCGATCCTGAGGCGGAGCAGGATTCTAACCAGTATTCTTGCTGCAAGGGCGGTATCTTCATCAAGGGTAAAAATGATTTTTTCAAGAGTACAATTTTCATCCTTGGCAAAACAAAGTTGATATTTGCCTGCCTCGGCTGCAACATCCTGAAGAGCCATGATTTCAGGGACTCCCGGAACAGCGTGGAGCTGCCATATTTTATTTTGTGTCATTTTGCTCTCCTTCATAATATTCCTCCCCCAAAACTGGGGGAGGAATTGCTTTTGTAATTAAACCAGATTTCGTTTTGTTATCACTTGGTGATTATAGTGATGATATCTTCAAGCAGTTTGATCCAATCACCGGGATCTTGGGAAATATTTGACATATTGAGATTTTCCTTTCGTTGATTTTATACTTACCATTCAAATGTGATACCGTCATCGTCGATTGTAATACTGAAGTCAGCCATGCTCAATCCTCCTTTGTTGAATCAATGATTTTTTTTACGACATAAGTTCCGACAGTTGTAACAACGATCCATGGAATTGTAATTGCCATTTTTGAGTTCTCCTTAATCTTCGTCTTTACAAACATTGTAAATAATTGTACCTGCTGCGATTCCAGCTTTAATCAGACCGCCTTTGGTTGCTGTTACTGCGACTGCTGTTACGATTGGAAGCAAAAACATTTTTATTCTCCTTTGTATTTCTGTTTATTCTTAAGTTTGTTTTCCGCTTATAAAAGTGCTGAATGTCGTCTCGTTATTTCTGTTTGATTTTTTACAAGTTATTTCTGTAGATTGCTCCGGGAGCCGTCCTCCCGGAGCAGGCTGATGATTTATTAATCTACATCATCAGGATTGTCAATGATGTCAATAATAATGTCCCAAATAAAATCAATCATTTTTTCTGCCTTTCTGTTGTTTATTTTATTCACCCCGCACCGTGCGGAGTATTTACACCTATTATATCGCTGCTCTTTTGAAATCCTGACAACTTTCAGTTTTCAAGTCCGCCGATCCAGTCAAAAATTGTGTCGATGTAATCCATTTTGTTTCTCCTTATACTTAGTTTTTGTTTTTCCGCACCATGCGGAGTATTTCCATCTATTAAATCGCTGTTCTTTTGAAATCCTGACAACTTTTTTTTATCGTTTCAAGATTTTTCCGAACAACTTTTCCATGGCATCATCCCCGCCCCAGGCACGCCGGACATCATTGGAATCCAGAATCCGGCAATGCTGGGTTATCATATTTTTCTGTAAACGCCAGCCGTTGCATTCTGCCAGATCATTCCAGAACACATGTCCTCCCATAGTCGCTGTCGGAATGTTGGGCATGGATGCCCGACGCAGCAAGTCAATAATTTCACCGGTTTTTACAGCGTGTTCAAATGCCTTTGCGAATTGATAATTTGTCATTTTTTTTACCTTTCTGTGTTATTTTCATTTTTCTCCGCACCATGCAGAGAAATCTTATACCTATTAAATCGCAATTCTTTTCAAATCCTGACAACTTTTTTACCAGCAGATGAAAGGGGCAAATGTTTTTCCCTGTTCATCTTCATCGAAAATATCTTTCGGTGGCATAAAATTGTTGCTCCAAACGTTGCTGTTCATTTTGATCATCCTTTCGTTATGTTACATTTGTTTTCCGCACCGTGCGGAGTATTTCCATCTATTAAATCGCTGCTCTTTTGAAATCCTGACAAAGTTTTTGTTTTTTTCAGAAAAGTTTTCCGATACTCCCGATAAATTCCCTTATATCAGCTTTTCTTTCTACCTCCTTGAGCTGCCGTTGCTTCTTTATATGGAATCGCATTGATAATAAAATCCTGACATCGTCTCAAAGTTTAAGCATAAAAATCAGAATAAAAGTTTCAGAAAAAAATATGGTAGAGTATGCAGCTTGACCAGTTTGCAAAATTTGAGCGGAGAAAGTGCGAGTTATAAAAATCAGATATCGGTAAATGATTAAAAAGTTATATGGAGTTTGTTTTTAGCACCTATACTCCACCATTTACAAATTCTCAAGAGTTCAGTCAAGTATGATTGAACTCTTTGTTTTTATAGTAATTTGTACCATATACCTAATGCTATTACAGATTCAGCCATGGTTGCCGGATGCGGAGAATTCGGGTATTTATTTATGATTGGAGTCTTGCTCTTGATTGCTGCAATTATTTTCTGCGGCGTGATTATAACCAAACGTTGCGAAAACCCAACTGCAAGATTGCTTGCCGGTGGAATGACAACAGTCATTGCATTGCCCTCTCTGACCAACATGTTTATGATGTTGGGACTGCTGCCCATCGGCGGTGTGACCTTCCTGTTTCTCGCTTACGGTGGAAGTGCAATGATTGCCAATGCATTTGCCCTCGGCGGTATAATTGCAATTTGCAAAGAGTCGAATTCTAACATTATGAAATGCGTAAGCAGCGATCCAAATAGAGAGTTACATACTCCACAAAAGTGAAAAAAAATAATGCCTGTATGATCAAAGTCTGATACATTTAGAAGTTTTCAATAGTATAAATTCAGTAGCTTACGGATTGGAAAAGATTTGATCTTTTGAGCAGAAAACGCGGCTGCCGAAAATTTGATTACGACAGCTGCGTTTGTTTTATTTGACAGAGAACTCACAGGAGTTGATTTTTCCTGTTGCAAGTTCTTTGGCATAAATTCTGTATTTTCCCGCCGGAACGTTCAGCGGAATGGTCAGAGTTTCGACAGATGTACCATTTTTCAGAACAGTATAGAAATCTGTCAGGACAGTTTTTCTGTCTGCGCTGACGATCTGGAATCTGACAGGAATCAACCCTTCGCCATTGACAAGTTTTGCTCCGTACTTCAATTTTGCTCCGGGAGCAACTGATCTGTTTTCCGTCTTCACAGAAAACGCACCAAGCTGTTTATGAGTGAAAATGATGATTTTTCCTCCGCAGGCAGGCAAATCCAGAGAGATTTGTCCGTTTTCAAGCGCGACTCTTCTGTTTGAAGTCAGATCGTATGCAAAACGGAAATTTGGATTCCGGACAGAGAAGTTCACTTTTTGAGGAACACCCTGTTCCCGGACTTTTCCAAATCTGCCGTAAACAGGTCCCGGAATACGCAAGTCATTCACTGCAAACAGATAGTTTGCACCGGAAGCTTGAAGATGATTCCAGTAAACATTTCTGCTGTCAGACTGAAATGTCGTTTTCAGGGATCGTTTCAGCAGTTCTCCCAATCCGGAATCCTGAAAGCTTGCTTCAGCTTCCCGCTGAAGTTCCTGCATACCTTCGATATATCCGGGACTTGCAGTATTTCCTTTGAATTGGCGCAGCAGGTCCTGTTCCTTTTTGACAAGTTCCTTTTGATTGATACTGCCGATTTTTACTGTACGGACATTCTTTAATGTCTTGACTCTCATTTTTTCGTCAGCGATCACGATTCCACCGCGTTCAGAAAACCTGTTCAGATTTTCAACGCCTTTTTCCGGGAGAGCGTAACCATTCGGGATCACAACAACATCATAATCACCGATTCCTTTTTCGATGTCGTTATCATAAAGCACATCGAATGGGATACCGGATTTTATGAGTGCATTACCGAGAACGCCGGAGTTCGGCCAGCGGATATTTCCGAAAAGAGAAGATGCAAAACTGTTCACCAAAGCAACCCGGCGGGGCGCATTTTTCCACTGTGGCATCAAAGCTCCGAAGGGTTTCCAGAGTTTATCAGAGAGCTGCCGGAATTCTTCTTTCAATCCGGGGGGCTGACAATAAATACGGATATTTTTTGTTTTGATGGCCTTTGCTGTTTCGGAATAATTTCCATTGCCGGCGAGTTTGACGATTTCTTCCGGCGAGAGACTGGTTCCTTTTATTAATGCTCTTCCCGTGTTCCAGAAAGTGATCACATGCATCGGACGGCTTGCGACAAGATAGACGGCTTCCCGGAACATATCTTTTGTGGGCAGGCCGTCAAATGGTGCCGCCATTCCCGTTTTGAACAGAAACTGAGGCATGGCAGAAGCCTTCATGTGCGGCATTCCACGGGTGACTGCGCCTAATCCTTCAATATGACTGATTGCAGCAGAAAGATCCGGATAGTAAAACCAATCCTGCGCGACATTGATTTTCCTGTAACTTTGCAGAGCCGGACGGCGCATGACCGGATCCTGCATCAGGAACATATCCGGACGGATGGACAGAATAGTTTCTGCCAGCAGATCGTTGCTGACAACTTCCGTTCCGCCATTGGAACTGTGGCGGTCTCTCAAGTATGCGTAGATGGGATTGTCTGCCGGAATGGAACGTGTTGCAGGAACCAGTTCAGGGGCTTTATTGGTGTTCAGATAACCTCCGGGATGGAAAGATGCCCAGCGGGTTCGCGTGGTTTTATCTTTCAAACGCCATCTGTTGAGATCGAGTCCGAATTTTTCCTTGACCCGGCGGAGTTCATGTTCCGCCAGATTTGTTCCGGTTTCTCCGGCACCGCCTGTGTGCATTTCCGAGTTCAAAACAATGGCTTTGAAAGTCGGTGCATCTTTCAGTTCTTCCCCGATCATACGGGCATGTTTGATCACATCTTTTTTGACATAATCAGACCGGATATCCGGATAAATTCTCTGTCCGAAAGAGTTCACAGCGAAATCTTCCGGATGGTCCGGACGGGGGGTGCCGAAATAATTCAAATTGAAATTGCTGTAAATACCGACTCTGGCACGGGCATTGATATCATCGGGATTTCTGCCGTATGCCATTGTCACTCCGGCATCTTCAAAACCGGGTTTATATTCATTCCATGCGTTGACCTGAACATTGCTCCAGCGGCGCATTTCTTTGACAATTTCAATGGGGAATCTGCCGATTCCTGTTGTTCCATCGGAAAAACGGCAATGAAGTTCCATGCTGTATTTTCCCGGCATCAGCAGAGCCGGGTCAAACTTGCAGGTGATATCATTTCCCTTGACTGCAGCATAACCGAGACGGAATCCGCCGATTTTCAGTTCGGCGGAAACTGTTTTTTTACCGCTCTGAAAGCGGACTGTGGTTATCCCCGCGTTGACGGGGTAGACACAAAAGGGGTGATACAGGAAACCTCCTTCTTTGGAAGTTTTTTGGAAAGATCAGGATCCTTTGTAAATTCCTGAATTTCTGCATCTGTCAGAGTTTTATCGAACAGCGTGAAATTCTTGAATGTTCCGTTTGCAAAGGTCTGAATGGAACGGCTGCCGATATACAGCTGCTTTTTGGTGAAGGGTTTTCCGGGCGCGACGACTTCACCCAGCTTTTTGCCGTCGACCCAGACAGCAAATTTATCTTTATCCCAGTTTACGACGAGCTGGTAAGTTTTTCCCGGTTCAAACACAGCGTTTTTTGTCCAGAGATTTTTTCCGCGGAATGCAACCTGATAACGGTAAGCATGTTTGTGATAAAATCTGTAAGAGAATTCGATTTCCGGTCTCCATCCGCCATCGGTGGAGAAGAGCTCGTTCCATCCGCATTTGACAGCCGGAGTGTAGGAGAATGCAACAGCACCTGCAACCCCCATTTCCGGTTTCAGACCGGGCAGGAAGAAGCGGTCTCCGTCACGATATGCCCCGGGAGCAACGTAAGTTGTAGCTGCCTGAGGATTCGGATAGACTCCGGGACCTTCGATCATGGGAGCAGAGATCACGACATTATCGCCTTTGAATTTTGCACGGAACGTTTCGGCAAAATCGGCGGGTTTCTTGGCGATTCCGCCGTCAAATTGGAAATAATAACGTTTCCAGTCATTGGTCAAAGCAAAAGATTCATCTTTCATGACTTTATCTTTTCCGGTTGCTTTGATCTTGAGGATTCCGGTAACGGTAAGTGTTCCTTTTCCTTTTGCATAGAAGGAGAAAGTATGTTTTCCAGAAAGCATGGGAACGAGTTTGACCGGATTCAATTCCCAGCTGCCTGAAAATTCAAAACCGTCCTTGTAGATTCCGGCAGTTTTCTTTCCGGCAGGCGAGAAGATTTTACCGTCAGCCGGGAGAATATTCACGGCTCCCCGTTCCCGGTCTTTTCCTCCGTGTTCCATGAGCAATCCGGTGTTCAGAAAACGGGGAACATTCACGCCGACTTCTTTGAAATCCGGTGTCATAGCGGTGGAATTCCGTTTGAAGACAGCTTCCATGGAGGCTGCTCCGTTGGCGGAATAAACGCTCAGATCCGTTTTCAGGGGCATATACTTGTAAATTTTATCCTTGAGTTCAGCATGAACTCCCAACGCGGCAAGTGCAAGCGCACCAAACAGTAATTTTTTCATTTCTTGATTACCTCCAGTTTATTGTTTGTTCTGATTGAACCGCATTTCAATTCTTTTCCGGTCCGGTTTACGATAACGTAATAGGTTCCGGAATCGGCTTTGACTTCCCATACAGCGGAGAGGGGATTTTCCGGAGTGAACGGCAGACTCTTTACGGATTTGACCCGTTCTTCTGCTCCGTTTTTCACGACATCGAAAGTGCAGGCAAATTCAGCACCTTTTCCCTGCTGACGGAGCAGGAGCATCGGTCCGGGTTTCGGATTGTGTCCGCGTCCGATCATGAATTTGGCAACTGTTGTTTTCTGCGGGAGTGCAAATGTCATGTAAAGAGTCCGGTCCGGGGCCGGTCTGACATCGAACCCGCGCAATGCTGTGGAACGGGGTAGATCCACGTTCACTTTCAGTCCATCTTTTGCCGGAGCACAGTAAGAACTCTTGACATGTTTATAGCTTGTCTTCAGCTGTTTTTCAAACTTTCCGGGAACGTAGAATTCCAGTTTTCCGGGAGTTGTCCACGGCTGCCATGGATTGTAGAACGGCCAGTCAAAGGTGTGATTTTTTCCGTCAATCGCCGCAACTTTGTCACCGATAAAAATAATTCCGTCAAAAATCGCCATTACGCGGGAAGAATCCATTTCCGGATAAAGGCGGGATTCCGGATTTTCAGTGATCAGCAATGCAGGCATGGATTTCCGGTCAAGAAAAGCTGCCAGTGTTGAGGGATTCGGAGCAGAATCTTTTTCATCAAGCACGATCGTATTATGAGAAATCGTTGCACTCATAGTTGCTCCCGGATTGGTGTAGCCGACGCGGTGGACTTCATGGGAGATCATACCCTTTTCATCGAAGAAACGGTAACTCAAGCGGTCATTTTCAAGACGGTCCCATCCCATGATCCAGTTGATAGCGGCGGCACGGAATCCGTATTTACTCTTTTCTCTCAGCCATGCGTAACCGTTGTTTTTTTGAAGTTCGCTGCCGAGATCAAGGGTATCCGGAACTGTTTTCGCGTCGATACCGTCAGGGAGTTTTTTGATCAGCTTCAAGGTTGGCAGATAATTTTTATCTTTGAAGAGCTGCCATGCAGTAATATAGGTGGCGCGCAGGGTTGCTTCAGCCAATCCGTCCGGAGAGTTCCGGATTCCGTAATCATAGATCGGTTTGAATTTTTTACCGATCAATTCGATTCCGGTCGCGCGCATTTTTTCTGCAAATTTGAGCAGCGGAACAACGCCGTACCAGTGATAGACTCCGCCTTCCAGTGCCATTCCGTCTCCGGTAAAACCTTTTTCCTGAAAACTGTGGAACCCGTGATCTCCGTAAAGAGCATCCCCGAAAAGATTCTGACAGCGGTTGAGAATGATTGCGGAGGTTCCGTATGCTCCGATATGATGCAGCTGCATATTGGTATACTCAATATTATGAGTATAAAGTTCTTTCATGAGCGGAAGGAAAATCGTATTTTCAATCAAATCCTGATCTGATTTTCCGAATACACCGGAATCTTTCACGGCACCGTAACCGGCAACACCATCGGCAAGAAAATAACTCAAATCGAGCGTGGTGAATGTCAAGCGGGAACCGCCGGAGGTGGAAGAAGGCGACTGGGGCGGCAGGAACCGGAACCAGTAGGCATACTCCAGAAGAATATCCCGGATCTTTTCCGCATAGGCTTTGTTGCCTGTCAGCTTGTAAGCCTGTCCCATCCGCTTGATAGCCAGAAATGTCTGTTGGTTGTGATGGTAGATATAGGAAGCTGTCACGTTTTCCATTTTACTGATATCTTTTCCGGTTTTCCGGTCACGGACACGATAGAAACTGAGTGCTTCCATTTCACGGGGCTTGAAGATCGCACAATATGCCGGAACGACCTGAGGCGGAACACTGAACGGTTTGGCAACATCTTTTTCTGCTTCTGCGATCAGCTTTTTCCGGTCTGCTTCTGTTTTCGGAAGTTCCAGTTGATATTTGATATTCTGAATGGGAATGGTTCCCCAGACATAACGCGGACGGTATCCCATCAGGGGGAATACGGGCGGTGCATCCGGGAAAATCAGCTTGGGGAGAACCCGTTCACTGTAAAGAGTGGGCAGCTTTGCGGCATCGCTTTTGCTGATGTAAATTTCCAGCGGGATCACAACTTTCTCTCGCGGTGCAAGATTCAGCGTTTTCTTTGACCAGTCAACTTTGAAATGTTTCAGCTTTTTGGTGTCAATGACCAGATCGACTTTCCGGTGGGTTGCTTCCCGGTTCAGAATAACCAGATTATAACGCCAGATGAGACTTCTCCAGCTTTCTTTGAATTCTGCTGAGATTTCATCGAAAGAGATATCTGCACTGCGGCGGATAAATTCGATTGCGTGGATTTCTGTTTCCCGGTCAGGCGGTTCTCCTGGTGTCCGGCGGTAAGCCTTCAGCAGGGAGATTTCAAGTTTTCTTCCTCCGCGCGGTTTTGTTCCATGCCACCATCCGTCGTCATCCAGACGCATATCAAAGCGGAGATCCACCAATTCATTTTCCGGAATATCTGTTTTGGAATACCAGCTGCGGAGCTGATCGGTGGAAGGATAATCCGTAATGCGGACCATGAGCCGGGAATCTGCTTTGACATTTTTCAGAAGAACGCGGATTTCGTCAAAGTCATTGGGCATGATTTTGAGTGCATCCAGATCGAAAACGATTTTCTGCTGTTCTTTATTTGCCGGAATTTTCCAGAGCCAGGAACCGGATTTCTGTTTTGCCAGCCCCGTTTTGCTCAGATCAAAGCGGTAAAAAGAGGGCTTTTGATCCTGCGGAACAGGTGCTGCTGCAGAAAGCACAAACGCTGCAGAAAGCAGAAGCGCGGGGATGAATCTTTTCATATTATATATTCTCCTGTATTGATATTACAGCCCGGGATAACCTGTTGCCGTGTGACTGAAAACTTCTCCCAAATGGAAATAAGTATTGAGTCGTTCTGATTGTCCGCCTTTCATTGCGCAGTTGAGTGTTGATTCGTAAGAAGGGATTCCGGAGTATGTTCTGGATTCTGCATGACCGTCTACAAAAACAACATTAGCTCTTTTTTGGTGAATAAAGTGAGTTCTGGTGGCATCTGTTGCAGTTGATGATTCATTGCCTCCCCAGCTGCCGTGACCTCTGTTTTCGACCATCATTCCACTTTTAGAGGCAGCTTTCAACAGGGAAACTTTCCGGATAGGAACATTGAATTTCTTATGATAAGAACTGTGTATCATTGTTCCGGCGCCCATGTAGCAATTCATTCCATAGGTTGTATTGACTGTTATTTTCGCCAGAGTGATTTTTGCAACCGTTGCGGGACACATAGAGAGATTTTTATTTACAGCTCCATTATATGCCTTATACATTGAATCCTGCCAATGATACCCGCTTGAAAAATATGCACCGTAATTAATACCTGTTTCGCTATCGGTATGCCCCTTGAAGGGAAGAATATCATCATGATCTCCTGTATACAACAGAGAAATCGCTCCGGTTTGCTTGATATTGTTCAAACATCCCTTTGCCCGTCCCTGTTCTCTTGAATTGTTTAATGCCGGCAGCAACATACCCGCAAGAATAGCGATAATCGCGATGACAACCAGCAGTTCGATCAACGTGAATGTTTTTTTCATGGGATGTTTCATGATTTCCTCCTTGATACTGTGTTCCTTATGATTAATTTTGGTTTGATATTGATTCTTATGTTATTTTGAATTCCTGAGCAGATTTCATTATAAAGCAGTTGAAACGCCTGTATTCCGGATTTTTTCAGACTGAAATCCAAAGATGTCAATCCGGTTTCCAGAACAGTTTCCCGACTGTTGTCAAATCCGATTATGCTGATATCTTCCGGTACGGTATATCCTTTCAGATTCAACGCCCGGATCCAAAACGGAACATAACCGTCACCGAGAAAAAATGCATCCGGGAATTCATCCTTTGGAAATGAATTGATTGTATTTGTAAAATACGGGATCAAATCCGGCGACAGAATATTCGGGATCTCAATATGACGGCAATATTTTTTTGAAAACCCGAATTTTTCCAGATAATAGTAAAAGGCACTTTCCCGTTCCACAAAATGAGCATTGATCTTTTTGAATCCGATCCGGCTGATGAACAGTCCGGAAATCCTGCGGTGTCCGGTTTCATAAAGATGCTTGATCACCTGATACGAACCGGAAAGGTAATCCGGCATGACAGAATTGATGTCCAGTTCCGGGAGGTAATCATTGATCATGACCTGCGGCAGATTTTCCGGAAGGTCTTTTGTAAAAATTTTATAATCATCAAGCGGAGCAACGGAGATCAAACCGTCAAATTTTTTTTTCTGATAAAGTTCACCGATTTTTGCAGGCTCTGTAACAATAACCTGATAATCAGATTCTTTTGCTTTTTCCCGGACTCCTTCCACCGCAGGCTGATAGAAAGAATGTTCGAGTTTCCGTTTTACGATAGCCAATGCAATTTGAAAACTTTTTCCGGAACGGAGCAGGCCGGGTGCATGTTTCTGACAATAATCCCGGATTTTCTTCCGGAGTGCCGGACTGCATTTCCGGCTGTCAGGTTTATTCAGGGCGTAAGAGACTGTCACCTGAGAAATTCCCAAATGCTGTGCAACTTCTTTCTGTGTCATATCGCTCTCCCTGATATTCATCCTTAGAAAATATAAGGTTCAAAAATTGAAAAACAACCACCCATACAGTATGTATAGGCTATAAAATAAGCTATATTCTATGTTTTTGCAAATTTTTGAGAAAAAAAATGAAAAAAAAGAGAGTTTTTTATTCAGAACTGTTTCCGAAAAAGGTTGATTTGTGATCGGGGAAGAAGGGAAAAAATTTTGAGGAAATTTCTTCCCTTCTTCCCCGAACCCCATCATCCTTTTTCAAACCTTTTTGCGGCATTCTGATTTTTGATAACAAAAATCAAAATGCCATCATAAAATCAAATAGATTAGTAGTAAATATTTTCCGACCTGTATAGGAAACAGAACCGTTGTAAAAAACTCCAATCTGATATTACTGACAGAAATCCACATTTTTTAGCGCTGTTCCCCATACAGGTTGGTAAATCCTTCTGCTATTTCAACTTTAAGATGGCATTTCGATTTTTACATCGTAAAAATCGGAATGCCGCAAAAAG
>JAFVTF010000052.1 GCA_017503375.1 Lentisphaeria bacterium
TCTGAAAATTCTTGCAGAGATCTGAAAATGGAGCGTTTTCGGTGGTTACTCTTTGAGTAGCCACGCTCAAACTACCATTTCCATTTCATCAGCAATCTCTTTTCAGCCAAATTTTGCCGGACTTTTGAAATTACCTCATAAAGATTTTTTGAACTTGTAGAAAAATAGAAAAAAATAGAAAGGAAGAGAAACACCTGTAACGGCGGGGTGTTGAACCGCCGTTGGGTTGTACACCCTTATTGTGCAAAATTCAAACAAAAAAAATTATGAATGAAAGGAAGAGAAAATGAAACGTTCATTTACACTGATCGAACTGTTGGTTGTGATTGCGATCATTGCAATTCTCGCCGGGATGCTTCTGCCTGCACTGAATTCCGCAAGAGAAAAGGCGCGGGGTATTGATTGTATGAATAACTTGAAGACACTGAATAATTATAATATGGCGTATGCTGCGAACTACGATGATTTTTATGTGCCGGCTTATGACGGCGGCAGCAAATATACACAGTCTCTTTACGGAAATAAATCCGACTGGCGGTATCTGTTGGCTGAATCTTCCGGCAATTTGAGAATTTCCAGAACACATGCGGATTTCACCAGCGGAAAAATTTACAGTTCCCTGAAAGAATTTTACTGTCCTTCTGTTACGAAGGGAGATATGGCTCCGCTGGCAGTGTTTGCTTCTTATAACCTCAGCAACTATGCTTATAATGCCGCATTTCTTTATCTTGACAGCGGAGCAACATATTCCGGAGCTTTGTGGGCAAATGATGGGAAATCTGCACATTCAAAAATGACAAAAGTCGGTTCCATCAAAGGCGCAAGTTCCACTTTTACCTTTACGGACGGCCGTGATAAAATAGTTACCGGCGGATTTTGCGTAGGTTCCGGTGTTTCAGCCAGCAGCCGGGGAACTCTTGACAGTATTCAGGGACGTCATAACATGATGACATCTGTCGGTTGGGCAGATGGTCATGTTACTCAGCAGAAACCGATCACTATTACAATGGATAACTGTTGTAAATTCCTTTTCTGAGAAAGTTTTTTCCAATGAAAAATTGTCTTTTTACTTTGCTTTCTGTTTCCGGTTTGATGACTTCTGTATTTGCTTCTGATTTTGAACTCCGGCTCGGAGAATCAAAAAATGTACACAAAATAGATGGACAAATTGCAAAAGATGAATATTCCGGAGGAGCAAAACTGTTCGGTATGGTTTCAGCTCAGAAAAAAGAGTTGACTTACCGCCGAAGCGAAGTTGCTTTAGCACGGGATCAAAAAGCGTTTTATCTCGCAATCAGCAGTGAGATGAATTTTTATATTCCGGCAACCACCGGAGATATTGCTGATTTTGAAGTCGTTGCCCCCAACGGAAAAAAAGTTCATGTTCAAATCAATGCAAAAAATTTCGGCAATATTCCAAAAGGAGTGACTTGGAAAGCCTCTGCCAATACAAAGGCGTTCGTAACAGAAATTGCCATTCCGTGGACAATGTTCGGAAGCAAACCGGAAAACGGTGCAGAATGGAAAGTAAAACTGATCCGTCACTGGCATAATCCTTATGAAAGAGGTGTCCTGGAGGGAAACGTCATTTTTGATGATTCTGTCCCCGGATTGGAACAGATCCATGGTACCTCTAGACCGATTTACGGGAATGCACCTCAACTTGTCTGGAACGTAACCAATCAAACTTCAGCTGAACAGAAAGTCAAATGTGATGCAACGATCACCTGGATCGGGAATCCGGAGCTGATACAATCAGAAACAGTGATACCGTCAAAGAAAAATCACAGTTTTTCATTGATTGCAACAGGTTCCGACAAAGATGCAAGATCCGTTGATATGACGTTATCTGCAAACGGAAAAACGTTATTGAAACGGAATTACACATGGAGCAGCAGCGGTTTGCGATGGGAAAATGCAAATCCTCACATCGGGTTTGCTATTGCAACGTATCCCACACTGAAAAAAGCGAAAGCGCGTATTTATTGTGCAAAAGAAAAAAATCTCGATCCTTTTGCAGAAGTCCGTTTTCAAATTGTTTCCACTGATGGCAAAAAAATATTTTATGATAAAGCTGCGCCCCGTTCCAAAGATAAATTCCATCTGGAATGGGATATCAGAGAATTGCCTCACGGCGATTATAAAATGCTTGCCGTCATGAAGGGAAAAGACGGTAAAGTTCTCCGGAAAATGGAAACGAAATTCCAGTACCGCACGTTTCCGTGGGTAAATAACAAAATCGGTCTGGAACGGGTGGTGATTCCTCCATTCAAACCATTGACAGTCAAAGGAAATCAGGTAACTGCAACTTTGACGGGATATGAACTAGGCGGAAACGGTTTGTTTGATAAAGTTTTTGCCAAAGGGGAAAATATTCTGACCGGTCCGGTCACTTTGAAGATCAATGGAAAAACATTAGCGGCAAACAATGTGAAATTTCAGGAAAAATCCGCAGACCGCGTTCTTGCGTCAGCAAAAATGGATTCTCCGGAAACGGCAGTCGAACTTTCCTACGATATTGATTATGACGGTTTTATTCTGATGAAGCTGAAATTCCAGCCGAAGAGCGGAAATTTCAATTCCATGACATTGGAAATTCCGTACAAGAAAGCGTATGCGGAACTGCTGCACTCTGTAGCGGCTCAGCTGCGGAGAAATCCCTCTGTCAAACTGGATCAGAAAACCGGGGTCATTTGGGATAATATCCGAAATTCCGCATACTATTTCCGTCCGTACATCTGGCTCGGCGGGGTTGAAAAAGGGTTCAGCTGGCTTTGTGAATCGGAAAAAAATTGGAGTCTTGACCGGAAAAAGCCCATGGCGGAAGTGGTCCGTTCTGCAAACGGCGATGCAGTGTTGAGAATCCATATCATGAATAAACCTGTGACCCGGAAAAATGCATTTGAAATCGAAATGGGATTTCAGGCAAGTCCTGTGAAACCCATGATGCCCAATTACCGGAAATACAGCACGGTTTCCGTAAATGGGTTTGTGGCAGATAAATCTGATCCATCCTCCCCAATCATCGGACCTTACATGTACGGCGTCGATTACAGAACAGCACGGGATGCCGGCTTTTATCCTTGCGGAAAAGATTATTCTTTTGTGGAATATCTGACAAAGCAGAGCCGGAAGGATTCCAATGAGCAAATCACAGCTAAAGTTGAAGCGTATCTGAAGAAACATAATGTTCCGGAAAAATATTATGGAACCATGCGTTCTCACATGAGACATGCCGCATTTAATCTGGTTCGTCCCTCAAAGCGAGCGATTCCTTATATCAATCCCCGCAGCGGTGCAAAAGAAATGCCGGAGTTTATTACGTATCAGAATGAATGGCGCAATGATCAGTTTCAGACGGGCGGAGACGGTCTTTATTTCCAGAATCCGGTGAAGAGCTACCGGGATTTTCTGGTTCCTCTGCTCCGTGAACTGGTGCGTCATGGATTCGATGGTATCTATTTTGATAATACCTTTGACAGTGTGAATCTGGATGAAACAATGGGGCCTGCGGAAGAAATCGGATTCAATCAATACCGGTTCCATCACACCATGCTGGAAATGCGTTATCTGATCAAGCGGACAGCAACCATGCTTTACACAGAAAAGAAGATGATCGAAGATCGTCCTTATCTGACTGTTCACATGACCAACAGCGCAGTTCTCCCTGTATTGAGCTTTGCAAGTCATCAGCTCAACTGGGAAGCCTATTATGGAGATTCTGATTATCAGGATCGGTTCAGTGAAGGTTATATCCTTACGGAATCAACCGGTTTACAAAGCGGCTGTGTGCCGCAGCTTCTGATCAACAATGGAAAAAATATTCTGAAAAATCAGAATACAGCTCTGGCTTTGCTGCTGCCTTATGTTCTGATGGATCATTGGGCAGACAACCTGAAAGCAACGTTTACAGAAACTGTTAACGCCATCCGTAATTTCGGTTATGCGGAAAAGGATACCAAAGTTTATCCCTGCTACGATCCGGAAAATCCGCTGAAAATCACCGGAAAAGTCCGGGCGGCGGTTCTTGTCCGCAGACAAGAGGCTTTGATCATGGCAGGAGATTTCGGCAGTAACGGTTCTTTCCTGTGTGATATTTCCAAACTCGGATTCAAAAATCCCGTTGCGCTGGATGCTTTGACCGGAGAAGAGATTGGGAAAGGAAATGTTTTGAAGATTTCCATTCCGCATCATTTCAGCCGGCTGATCATTGTTGGAGATGGAACCGCGGCGGAAGCAGCTCTGATACGCTGTTCGCCTTCCGTCGGAAAAATCCGTAAACTTCAATCAGGAAATTATACTCCGGAAAAACTGTTTCACCTGTTTTCAGATAAACCGCAGACATTCAGAAATGATTCTGCCAGAGTAAAACAGACCTTGAAAGAAGCTCCTGTGGCATACAGTTTTGTTTTATGGGCAAAACCTGTCAAGGGCGATGATGGCGGTTCTGCGATCAGCATGAATTCCTACCGCAACTTTATCGGTTATTCCGGAAAAACAATGCTGTTCAGTTTTATCTGTTACGGAAAAGATGGGGCATATCGTGATATCGGCAGATACAAAGTATATTGTCCTCCGGAAAAATGGCATTTTGTGGCTGGAACGGTCAATCCTGTTTCCGGAGAGATCACACTGTACATCAACGGAAAAAAAGCGGCTCAAACTGTTTCCAAAAAGCCGTGTTTTCCGTCAAAAGAAATCGTGATCGGCGGCAGAACCGGGAATCCGAAAAATTTCTGCGGCGAACTTGGGGATGTCAGAATGTATAACATGCCCCTGTCTGCTGAAATGATAGAAAAACTTTACAAAGAAGAACTTATAAAATATCAAGGAAAATGAAAATGAAGAAACATCTTGCAATTCTGTTTTTGAGCGCAGCATGTTCGCTTTTTGCTCAGAAATACCTTTACACCATTGAACTTTCTCCGGAAAATCTGGCAGATATCGATCCCCGGCAGAATACCGTTTTGAAGACCGTTGAAAATAAAAAAGCCATCTTTGTAACAAAGGGCAATTCCATCTGGCTGGATCTGACACTGGAAAAATGTTTGGGAGAAGAAATAACGGTAACATTCCGTTACAAAGCTGTCAATCCTGAAAAACCTTCAAAAAAAGCAGAGGCATCCTTGCGTTATGCAAAAGGTGATGTATATTGTGAGTGCACAGTGGTAAAACGCATAAAATTGGCACCCGGAAAAGAGTGGCAGACAGCAACCTGCACTGGAATCTTCCCGAAGAAGATGGAAGAAGCAATGATTGTTTTCTCCACAGATGATAATAATTTTTACGTAACAGATATCAAAGTTCATAAGAAAGGAAAATAAACGATGAAAAAAGCATTGATTTTATCTGCCGTCTGTTCTGCTTTCGCTTTGTTTGCAAACGATGATATCAAATATTATACCTTTTCTCCGGCGGCCAATCCCGGCGTGCAGGTGAAAGATTCCATGATCCTGCTCTCCGCAGGAAAGCAGATCGTTCTGAATCTTCCCGATGCCGCAGACTGGGGCGATCTCAAAATGAAACTCGCCTGTCAGTACAAGTTGGAAAATGCTTCAGCTGTCACCATCAAGGCAGAATTCAAAAATTCTGATGGAAAAGTTCAAACTCCAATCGCAGTGAAAACCGGAAATAAAAAAGGCTCTTTCCAGGAACTTTCCTTTGAATTCTGGGTGAAATCCGGTGTCAGAAGCGGACGTTTGATTCTTTCCGCTCAGAATGGTTCCGCTGTCATCAGAGATTTGGAAATCACCCACTCTGAACTGGCAGAAAAAGAGCTGGCTCAACTGGTTGCTAACTCTGTCACCTCCGTGGAACCCGGTTTGATCGATGCTCCGCAGCCCACCGCAAAAGAGTTGGCTGCCGCAGCCATTCCGGAATTGAAAGAACCCGTCAAAATGAAAGCAGAAGCCGGAAATAAACTTTCCGTTACAGCGATCCTGAAGAACGGAAAAACCGTTCAGGCTTCTTTCACCGTTCCCATGCAGCAGATCAGAAAAGCTGCAAAAGAATATTGCGGTTCCCTTTCTGTCAACGGTAAAATGCCCAATCAGCTGATTTCCTGTTACGGCGGTTTGATCCCGGAATCTGTGAAAATTACCTCAACCGATGAAAAAAACGTTTATCAGGCGGGGAAAGATTTCAATGCAGACGGAAAACGTTCCCGGATCTGCAAGGTCAAAACTTCCGCAATGAAGTTCCCGGTCTACCTGAATTATCAATACCGCTGGCACAGAATCGACTCTGTGATTCTGAAGGACGGAAAACTCAGCTACCGTACAGGCAAAGAAGTGCGGATCATTCCTGCGGCTCCGGAATTGGAACCGGGCGAGGTCCGCGTGGCAAACGTCTATCTTTCTCCCGATACAACCAGGCTGACCGATGGCAACTGCTATCCGATCAGTGAACGGTTCTATCCTGTGAAGCGTCCGCCTGTGGCAGATAAATTATTGCCGAAGACCATGAAAAAACTGCGGAACGGCGAACCCATTCTGATCATTGCGTGGGGTGACAGCATCACCAATATCGGCTATGAGATTCCCAACTGGAAGAAAGCCCGCTGGCAGGTTCAGTTTGTGAACGGTTTGAAGAAACGTTTCCCTAATGCGAAGATCAAACTTGTGACCGAAGCCTGGGGCGGCAGAAGCAGTAATTATTATCTTGATCCGAAACTGAATCCCGGACCGGGAATGCCGCATAATTATCAGGAACGGATTCTGAACAGAAAGCCGGACCTGATCGTCTCTGAATGGTTCAATGACGGCGGGATGGGGTATTCCCTGCTGACGAGCGACAAGAGTAATTACAAGAAAATGCTTTATGACTTCCGCAAGATCGGTGCGGAATGGATCATCATCGTGCCGCAATACGGTTCCCCCAACGGACCGTTTGATGCGGCATCCCAGAAAAAAATCGTACATCGTTCACAATATCTTTCCTTCCTGCGTCAGTTTGCTCCTGCGAACCGGATCCCGCTGGCGGATGTTTCCGCACGTTATGTCCGGCTTTCCAAACAGGGAGTTCCCATCATGGCATTGGGAACATTCGGAGTACATCCGGGACAAGCAGGTTTGAAAGTGTTTGCTGATGCATTATTGGAGTTGTTCCCTGAAAAATAAGGAAATATTTATGAACTGTAAAACAGAGAGAAAGCAGGCTCCGGGTTCCATCCGCTTGAAAGGGATCCTCGGAAATGCCCTGCAGAAAACAATCGCAAACCGTTTGAAAAAAGTTAATTATAAGGAATTGGTCGATCCTTTCCGTTTCCGGAATGAAGACGATGGCAGATGGCGCTGCGAATTCTGGGGAAAAATCGTCCGTTCCACGATTCTTGCATGGCAGGATACCAACGATCCGGAATTGCTGGAAATCATTGAAGCAACCGTGAAGGATCTTCTTTCCACACAGACTGCCGACGGCTGTATCAGCAGTTATCCGGAAGACAAACAGCCGAATGGCTGGGATATCTGGGGCAGAAAATATGTTCTTGCCGCATTGCTCCGGTATTATGAAATCGTCAAACAGGATGAAGCAATTCTTGAAGCCTGTTGCCGGATGGTGGATCATCTGGAACAGCAGCTGGGAGAACGGCCCATCGTTGATTTCGGATTCCATAGCGGTCTTGCCGCCTCAAGTATTCTGACGCATCTGGTGAAACTTGCCCGTTACACCGGAAAGCCAGTCGGACAGAAGCTGATCGACACGATCATCAGCCGTGGAGCAACTTATGTTCACAACGTTTACCATGCAGCGGAAGATGGTGTTTCTCCGGCAGAAATGGGAAACGGAAAATCCTATGAAATGTCCGGATGCTTTGAAGGCTTGTGCGAATATCTGAAAGAATGTCCGGATGAACATTACCGGAAAAGTGTTTTGAATTATTATAAAATGGTTCTTTCCAATGAAATTTATGTGACCGGAACAGGCGGATTGAAAGATGGCTGCGGAGAGTTCTGGTTCAATGGAGCAAAACGTCAGACATGGCTCCGGAATACCGGAAGTCTGGGCGAAACCTGCGTGACCGTTGCATGGCTGCATTTCTGTTCGGCAGTTCTGGAAATGACCGGAGATTCCCGTGTGGCAGATGAAATGGAAAAGAGTTTCTATAATGCCCTTCTCGGTGCAATGCATCCGGATGGACACGGCTGGATGCACCGGAATCCAACACCGCTTGCAGGACCTTCCTGCAGAAAAACTGTTGGCGAACAGATCAAAGGTTTCGGCGGACACGATTGCTGTCTGGCTCAGGGACCGGAGGGAATTTCCATGATTCCGCAGTTCAGTTTCCGCATGATTGAAAACGGAATTCTGATCAATGGCTATGAAGCCGCTGACTGTGATTTCCTCACTCCGGCTGGGAAAACCGGCTCCTTGCAGATCATGGGAGAATATCCCTGTTCCGGTGAAATCAAGCTGAAACTTTCGCTGGAAGAACCGGAAAAGTTTTCTGTAAAATTGAGAATTCCTGCCTGGAGTTCCAAAGCGGAAATTTCCGCCGGAGGAAAAGTGTTTACTCCGGAAAGCGGGGAATATTTCACCCTGGAACAGGTCTGGGAAAAAGATTCTGAAATCTCCATCCGGTTCGATATGAATTTCCGGACTGTCAAAGATCCCGGCGGAAGTGATTTGATCGCATTCTGTTACGGTCCGCTTGTACTTGCACAGGATTCCCGTTTGACGGAAGTTGGAGCGGCTGTCAAAGCAGGCAGGGCGGACGCTGTAACAGCACCGGAAGGATTCAATTTCTGCTGGAAAATCGGTGAAACGGTTCTTTGCGATTATGCATCGGCAGGGAATGGATATTCACCGGAAAACACCCTTCAGGTGTGGCTGAAAGAGGAATAATCCTCTTTGTACTGTTCCCGATAAAGGTTGATTTGTGATCGGGGAAGAAGGGAAAAAATTTTGAGGAAATTTCTTCCCTTCTTCCCCGAACCCCATCATCCTTTTTCAAACCTTTTTGCGGCATTCCGATTTTTACGATGTAAAAATCGAAA
>JAFVTF010000053.1 GCA_017503375.1 Lentisphaeria bacterium
TACCAGAATGCAGGCTCGATGTGCTGTGATGAGAAAGATGTTATTAATTCTCCGGGGAATGGTCATAGCCGATAAAGAATTTGATAAAAATTACCAAAATATTTCAAAATCGGCTTGACTTTAAGCAAACCATCTAAAAAGGGCTTCTTCCCCTCCTCAAGTAACAACCTTTATTGGGAACAGAGCTATTTATATAAGCTTTGAAATAAATCACTTTTTCAGAATAATTCCGATGCTGGAAGCAACATAACGTTCATATCCGCCCAAAGTATGACGGCAGAGAGAAACAAGTTTATTTTCTTTTTCATCCCAGTAAACCAATGTTGTGGAACCTCCGCCATCCATATTGATTGCATCAGAAGCTCCTGCCGCCAACAGCCATTCTCCGGCTTCCTGACAGGTCATCCCCATGCTCCATTTCTTCTGGCGTCCATCCACACAAAGGATGTATATATAACGCTTGTCAGCGGAAATTCCGTAAGCAGTGCGGGGAGCCAAAGACTTATCCTTAAAGGTTGATTTTCCATCTTTCGCAACAATAGAAAAACCGGAAACTGCAATTTTAATGTTCGGATAATCTTCCACATCAAGTCTGCGCTCGATCGCCGGAACGCCATCTTTGTAAATCACGAATACAGGACCTTTTCCTTCATGGTCACTGATTACTTCTCCATTCAAAATATTCACACCGCTGGGATTGGCATATTTGTGATTAAACGGCTTCTTCCAGGGGCCCCAGGGGGCTGCATTGACAGCCAATACCATATTCATCCCTTTTGCACGGGCTTCTTTCATAAAGTCACGGGTTCTCTGACGTTTCGTGCGGATAATATAACCTGCACAATCCGGCATTTTCTTTCCCCAATCCTTATCCCGCCCGGTGGCAGTAAAATCCAAACCGGGAGTTTTGAGGTCTATCCGGATCACATTGATCTTCATCAGCCGGGGCATCTCTTTTTCGATCCGCAATAAAGAAATCCCTTTATAGATTTCCTTTGACTTGGACCAGTCGAGTTTCTCTGTCGCGCCCAAAAGAAACAATGCTGAAAAAAGTACAATTGCTGTTAATCGTTTCATCATAATAAAACTGCCTTTCTGAATTATTCTGCCCGTAAAACTTCTATCGGATTCTGTTGAGCCGCTTTCCATGCAGGATAGGTACCGAATATAATCCCGGTAAATGCGGAAATCAACAACGCCAACAAGATAAACCAGGTGGAAAATGCCACCGGCCAATTCGCAAAAACAGTAACACTTTCAGCAATCAAGACACCCAGACAGACTCCCAATCCGCCGCCGATCGTTGTAAGAAATATTGTTTCAAACAAAAACTGACGGATGATATCGCCTTTCTGTGCGCCCAATGCCCGGCGTGTTCCTATCTCCTTCCTGCGTTCATATACGTTCGCCAACATAATATTCATAATCCCGATTCCTCCCACCAGCAGCGAGATTCCCGCAATAGAACCCATGACCACTGTAAAAATGTTCTGGGTCTGCTCCTGCTGATGAAGCAAATCAAGAGGAACAAGAATATCCCAGTCTTTCGTATCCGCATGAGTCTTGTTCATGTAGGAAGAAATACGCCGGGATGTATGCTCAATATAGGAAATATCACGAATCTTGATAATAAAGGTATCATAATCCACATTTTCAATTTTGATTGTCCGCTGACTGGTATCGTAAGCAGCTTTTCCATGAATGGCATCAGAGGATTTCATGGAAATAAACAGGTTATCATTGGGACTTCCGATTCCATCCAAACTGGTTCCGTAACGGTTTTCCAGAACGCCGACAACTTTGTATGCCATATCTTCAATCAGAATCGTGGAGCCGACGACCTCCTTCTGACCAAGGGGAAACAGCGAACGGCGGGCATTGATCCCGATCACACACACATTGTTCATTCCATCGCCGGGAGCCAGCCAGCGTCCCTGCGTAATGTCCGAACGGGTCTCTTCCAGAAAATCCAGAGAAACTCCAACCAGTTTGTGTCCAAGCCGTTTCATCCCATGCATAACGCGTTTCCGGGCATCACGGGCAACACAAATTCCTTCAACGTTATCCATTTTGGAAATATGATCACGATCCTTTTCCGTCAATCCGTAGGTTTCCAGCAGACTGCTGTTGGACGTATCTGAAACATCTTTGCTCGTCGCAGGCGGCACTTTTGTGGAGAGAATAATTTTGTCCACCCCCATTGCCTGAATCTGTTCCATTGCCTGAATCTTGGCACCTTCAGAAATTGCAAGCATCGCAATCACACTGCCGACCCCGAAAATGATCCCGAGAGACGTCAAAACAGAACGGATCTTATGCAGCATAAGATTGTGGAAAGAAAGCCATAGCTGATCTGTCAGTTTCATTCTGTTTCAAACTCCGTTATTTTTCCGGCAATATTGTCGATGATCTTCCATACTCTTCCGTTTCTCAACCAGATCACGCGGTCGCAAATCCCCTCATATCCGGGGTTGTGCGTCACCATAATAATCGTAGTTCCTGCCGCATGAAGTTCATGAAACACGCCGAGAATTTCAGTTCCTGTCTTTTCATCAAGGTTCCCTGTGGGTTCATCTGCCAGAATAAAGGTGGGATTGTTCACCAGAGACCTGGCAATCGCCACACGCTGACATTCCCCTCCGGAAAGCTGTGTCGGACGGTGATCCAGACGATGGGAAAGTTTCACTTTTTCTGCCAGGGTCTGTGCAATTTTATGCCGCTTTGAACGGGGAACTTCAGAATAGAGCATGGGAACTTCAATGTTTTCCTGAACGGTCAAATGCGGAAACAGGTTGAATGACTGGAAAACGAACCCGATCCGAATATTCCGCAGAGTCGTCAAATCCTTATCGGAAAGTTTTGCCACATCCTGACCATCAAGACGGTATGAACCGGAAGTGGGTTTATCCAGCAAGCCGAGAATATTCAGCATGGTAGATTTTCCTGCACCGGAAGAACCCATAATACACACAAATTCTCCGCGGTCAATATGCATATCAACGCCCTTCAAAACAGGGACCTGCAACTCACCGTTCACATAGGTCTTGCGGATATCTTCCAGATGGAGTGCTTCCTGAGGCATATCAAATCACTTTCCTGCACCCTGGAACGGACGGTAGAGGTAAACTTCATCGTCTTCCACCAATCCTTCAAGGATCTGGACATAGTTGTTATTTGCTTCACCGATCTTGACGACTCTCTTTTCCGGTCCGTCATCAGTCTTCAGATAAACAATCAGATTTCCTGCTTCTTCAAAAACCGCTTCAATCGGAACAAACAGCACGTTGGGCAGAATCTTGGAAACAACCTCCACCTGCACACTCATACCGGAAACGACCCGCTCGTCACGCGTATTCCCCGTAAACTCAACTTTTGTCTGATAGATTTTCGGACTGTTCTTATCCCACGGAATCAAGGTGACAGGGAGAGAAGCTATATTCGTAATCCGTCCATTCTCTTTAATCGTGGGGATGGAATCCGGTGTGATAATCACCTTATTTCCAACAGAAACCTTGGACCGGTACTGTTCCGGCAAGTTCACGTCAACAATCAGCTGACTCATATCAGGAATGGTAATGATAACCTGTTTTCTGCGGGCATCCATACCGACTTTAACTTCGGGATTTCCCCAGCGGCGGTCCGGGTCACCATAAATCACGATTCCATCCACCGGAGCAATCAGTTTCATCATAGGAAGATAGGACTCATGGCGTCTCAAATCCCGGTCATAGTTTCTGATCTGGGTTTTGATCTGATGCACCTGCTTTTCCTTCTGAAGCAAACTTGACTGGGTTCTGACTTTCACCTTTGTCAGATTCAGCTTCGCCTGAATCAGAGCGTTTCTGAGATTTTTCAGCTGATTGGGGTGGGTATACCGGCGGAAAATCTTGCGTTCCAGCAATTTACTGTTATAATTGGTGACAGCGTTTTCATATTTCTGCACAGCACTGTTGACAGTAGTAAGAGCTTTTTCCTCTTCCTCTGCAGTGGAATATGTGGTATTGCGGAAATTTGTCTGAGCTTCTTTCATAGCATCTTCCGCTTCTTCCATAGCTGTCTGGGCATCGCTGACATTCATACGCTGATTATCCTTATCGCGGGGGCCTTCCAGACGCCAATATTTATTGTAGGCATCTTCGGCAGAGATCACGCTGTCTGTCGCAGTCCGGATATCCGCTTCATTGGAACTTTTCAGGATTTCCAACTCTTCTTCTGCGATTTCCAAATCTTTCTTTCTGTTGTCAAGCAAAACCCGAAGGTCTTCAATTCTCAAGTTAAGGTCATAGGTTTCGTATTCCGCTACAACCTGTCCTTTTTTGACATGGGTATTTTCATCCACAACCTTGATCAGTTTTGTTGCAAAAGGAGCTTCCATTGCCAACTTATGTTTCCGCTTTGCGTTGACACTTCCGGTTAAAGTGACACCCAGAATCATCGCATCACGTCTTACACGGTAAATGCGGTCCGGCAAAGCATTTGGATCCTGTGCTTTCTTCTCCGGAGCTTTCTTGAGGGTATAGAAATAATACCCTCCGCCGCCCAGACCAAGGAGCACCAGAATAATGAGAAGTGTCCAGATTTTCTTGGATTTTTTCATTTTTTACTTTCCGGCAGGTTTTGCAGTTTCTTTTTTCTTTCCGGATTCAGCTTTCATCTTTTCCTGAGCAAGCTTATCCAGCTTTTCTTTCCGTTCAACGATCTTCTTTTCCACAACATCCTTGAGTCCGGCATTGACTTCCGGAATGTTCGGGTTGGTGAAAAGCTTTGTGGAACCGCGCATTCTTGTCGCAATATCATTCAGCTGGCTGGCTGTCTGTTCAGGATCATGCAGAACCATATACGGATTGTCGATGATGTGAATCTTCATGAAGAAAAGCAGCTGCTTGTCTGTCACGGAATAATTTCTGGAAGAAAAGAACTGTCCAATAACAGGAATATCACCGAGGAACGGAATACTGTTCTTGCTTTCAGATGATTCACTGGAATAAAGTCCGCCAAGCATAATGATCTCTCCGTCTGCAGCTGTCAAACGGGTATCAATATTTCTCACAGAAACAACAGGAATACGGTTACTTACAGGAGCACTGTCTGCTCCGGATGAGGAGTTCGGAACGGCGAAACTTTCATAACGCACAGCAATTGTCACCGAAGGATTGATCTCAAGCTGAACAGTATCACCATTGATGATTGTAGGTTTGATGGTAAGCTGAACCCCGGTACGTTTGAATTTGATACTCTGGGTAACTGCACTGGATGTAACAGAGTTTTCTGTGTAAGGAAGGTCTTCCCCTGTTTCCATGGTTGCTTCTGTTCCCAAATCTGCAATCACATTGGGCGCAGCAAGAATTCTTGCATCATCACTGTTGTTGATCCAGTTGAGCATCAATCCCAACCGGTCTGTATCACCGTTTCCGGAAACAGAATCAAGCGGGAAAATGTTGAATCCGCTTTCATTGGAGGTATTGGAACCGCTGCCGAGGCTGTAACCGACAGAACTGGTCGCTCCGGTTTTGTGATTTGTATGAGTGTACTTCAAACTGGTATCACGGGTTTCACCGTTTTTGATAATCAATTCGACAATCTGTGTTTCCACAAGAACCTGCGGAAGCGGCTTATCCAGAGCGAGCAAGGTTTCCTTCATCGCCTCGACACGGTCAGCAGAAACGTTGAGAACCAGAGTATTCTGTGTGGGAGAAATATCAATGGTTCCGGCATCACCCATAGCTGTTTCAATACTGTCTTCCAGTTTTTCCGCGCTGACGAACCGGCAGCGGTAAACGATTACAGCTCGGGCAGGTGTCAGCTTGGTAGCCGGAATATGGGTCACATGCAAATACGGCGGAAGTGGCTCAAATTTTTTGGTGCTGATGATCGGCTTGGTATTGGTCGCAAACAGAGCTTTCAACCGGTTAATCACGGCTTCTTTTCCGGAATTGGGGGCAAAACCGGATGCCGCTGCGGCAATTTTCTTCTGTTCTGCTGAAGCCTGGGGTACAGCAGTTTTGGAAACTTCTTGTGCTGCTGCAGTCACTGCTAATAATGCTACTGCTGCAGCCTGACTGAGTAGGAGTCGTACGGACATGATATTCTTCCTTATATAAAAAATTTTTCTTTTTTTCACTTTTTGGTAATTTAGCATATTATTCCCCTGTTTTCAAACGCTGACAGGGAAAAAAAAGCACTTTTTCTGAAAAAAAAGAGGGAGACTGAAAATTCCAATCTCCCATCTGAAAAATATCTGCTGCGATTTATCCGCAAAAATGTTACGCCACACTCTTCTTGAAACGCGCAAGGGAAATAATAAACAATACAACGCCTATCACGAACAAGATCAGGAACGGACGCCAGACCACCTCTATTCCGGCTCCCCGGTAGAGGATTGCCTGACTGAACTCCACAAAGTGCGTAGTCGGAGCTGCAAGCATCACATCCTGAACCCATCCCGGCATACTTTCCCGGGGTGTCGAACCGCCCGAAAGCATCTGCATCGGCAGAAACACCAGAATCAGGAGCATCCCGAGCTGAGGCATATTCTGAGACATACAGGCAAGAAAAATCCCCAGCGATGTTGCTGCAAACAAATGCAATGCCACACCAAACAGAAACAGCAGAACAGAACCTTCCACGGGTACATGCATGAACATCCGGATCACAAAAATCAGAGAGAATGCAGATGCCACAAGAACAACTGCCATCATTGACCACACTTTCGCCGCCATGATCTCAAACGGTCGGACGGGCATAACAAGCAAATGTTCCAATGTTCCGTTTTCACGTTCCCGGATCAATGCTGCCCCCGTCAGAATGATCGCAAGCATCGTGATATTATTCACCAGCTGCATGACAGAAGTAAACCAAGCCTGAGTCAAGTTCGGATTGAAACGGTTCCGGACAACATATTTTGCATCCTGTCCGGCAACAGCCTGTTTCAGATAGGTATTCAGCTCTTTCTGTATGATTTGCTGGATATAACCGCTTCCGGTAAACGCCTGTGTCATGCGGGTCGCATCCACATTCACCTGAACTTCCGGCTTATTTCCGGCTTTAACATTTTTCTCAAAATCCGGCGGAAAAACGACCACGAAGGTATTTTCGCCTCTGTCCATGGAAGGATCGATTTCATGCTGAGTGATCTGCTTGGCAGGCAGAAACATCGGAGCCATGAAAGCATCTCTTAAACGATGGGTCAGCTGAGACTGGTCATCATCCACGATTGCGATCGTTGCCTTATTCAGGGAATCCGGCTGAGCTTTGGAAGCAACCACAACTGCAACGGTAAAGGAATAAATGATCAAAACAAGCATCAGCCAGTCCCGGCATAAGCCGATGATCTCTTTGATTCCCAGACGATAAATATTTTTCAATAATTGCAGCATGATCAGGACTCCTGTTTTTTCTGGAACATAACACCCAATCCGAGGATGATGGGGATCATGATCAGCAGTACGAAAATCGGTTGATGAAGATCAGAAAAGCCCAGAGCTTTGTTGAAAATTCCGCGGCTGATCAGAAGCATGTGCGTCGTGGGATAGATTTCCCCGATGATCCGTGCCATACCTTCCTGCGTATCAACAGGGTTAGTCAATCCGCAAAGCTGTACAGACGGCAGCAGCGTTCCTATCATTGTCAGAAAGATGACTGCGATCTGGCTTCGTGTCACAGATGAAGCAAGCAACCCCATTCCTGTTGCAATCACACAGTAACAGATACAGCTGAAAAGAAGTGTCAGAAAACTGCCTTTCACCGGGACGTCAAAAATAGTCACAGCCATCACGATCAGCAGCAGACAGCTCAGCATGGAAAAGAGCAGATACGGAAACTGTTTTCCAAGCAGGAACTCAACTCTGCTCAAGGGGGTCACATAAAGGTTGATAATGGACCCCATCTCTTTTTCCCGCACAACAGCCAATGCCGCAAGAATCGCGGGAATCATCAGCATGAGAATCGGAATCATGGCAGGAACCATCGCCGGCAAACTCAAAACGTCCGGATTGTAACGGTACCGGGTCTCTATGGAAACCAATCCTGTATTATTTGCTTCCGGGTGCCGGGATTCAAGCCATTTCTGATGCAGAGCAGTTACATAACCGTTGATCGTTTCCGCTCGGGAAGGCATTGCGCCGTCGATCCAGAAGGACACTTCCGGTGAATTGCCTTTATCAAGATCTTTTCCGAATCCGGGCGGAATCTCCACAACAAGGCTCAGCTCTCCGCTCTTCATCCTGCGGTCAAGATCTGCATAATCTTTCACAGGAGGTTTCTCCACAAAATATCGCGATCCCGAGATATTCAACGCGTAATTCTGGCTTGCAACTGTCTGATCGCGGTCAAGAATCGCAAAAGAAAGATCCTCCACATCCATATTGATCCCGTACCCCATGACCAACATAAGGATAATCGCTCCGAACAAAGCAAGGGTTGCCCGGATGGGGTCCCGCATCAATTCCAGATATTCCCGCCAGAAACAGCTGTACCACCGCTGAAAACTGAACACTTTATCCAGTTTCTGTCTCCACAGAGGCAGTTCTTTCTGAACTTTCTCAGGTTCCGGAACAACATCTTCTGAAGTCATACTGCTTGCCTGCTCCGCTTTATTGGCAGGATCAGCATCTTCCAGAATTCCGATAAAAGCCTCTTCCAATGTTGCGGCATTCCGCTGTTTTACAATTTCAGCTGGGGTATCACAGGTCAGAGAACGGCCCGCATGCATCAGCGAAATTCTGTCGCAGCGGTCAGCTTCATTCATAAAGTGCGTTGTAATAAAAATCGTGACCTTGTCCCTGCGGGAAAGTTCGATAATCAGTTCCCAGAACAAATCACGTGCCACGGGGTCAACGCCGGAAGTCGGTTCATCAAGAATCAGAATCTTCGGATGATGAATCACCGCAGCGGCAAGAGAAAGACGCTGTTTCAGCCCGAGAGGAAGATCTTTCGGCAGAACATGCTCAATCTCTTTCAACTGGAAACGTTTCATCATTTCTTCCACACGGAGAGGAATTTCTGCCTCCGGAATCCGGTAAAGCCGAGCGTAAAGTTCCAAGTTCTGCCGGACAGACAACTCACCATAAAGCGAGAACAGCTGTGTCATATATCCCAATTGTTCCCGGATATCCATGGAACTGTTTCCGATGGAATTTCCAAACAGCTTAGCGGTTCCTTCAGTTGCCGGCAACAATCCGGTCAGCATACGCATAGTGGTCGTTTTTCCGCAGCCGTTGGAACCGAGGAAACCGAAAATCTCCCCTTCCCGGATCTTGAAACTCACATGATCCACTGCCGTAAAAGAACCAAACCGTTTTGTCAATCCTTCGGCTTCAATGGAATAACCGCCATCTCCGGAAATTTCCAGCGGTGGCACATACAAATCTTTATGTCCTGCCCGTTTTTCCTCCGGAAGCAGCTGAATGAATGCGGCATCCAGATTATCTTTTCCGGTTTTTGCAAGAAGTTCTGCCGGGGTTCCGGTATCCAGAATTTTTCCTTCATCCATAGCAATGAGCCAGTCAAACCGTTGCGCTTCATCCATGTAGGCTGTCGCAACAATCACGCTCATATTGGGCTGTTCCTGCTTGATATTATCCACAAGATCCCAGAATTGACGGCGCGCCAGAGGGTCAACACCTGTTGTCGGTTCATCAAGAACCAGCAAATCCGGATCATGGATCAGTGAGCAGCATAAACCGAGTTTCTGTTTCATACCGCCGGAAAGTTTTCCCGCAGGACGGTCAAGAAACGGATAAAGTCCTGTGCTTTTGGTCAAACGGTCGATCCGTCTGCGGCGTTCTGCCGCATCATGACCGAAAAGACGCCCGAAGAATTGCAGGTTTTCTTCTACGGTAAGGGTAAAATAAAGGTTTTTTCCCAATCCCTGCGGCATGTATGCGATTCGCGGACAGATTTTATTCCGGTGTTTGACATCACGCATATCTCCGCCAAGAACTTCCAGAGAACCTTTCTGCATGGCGTGAGCTCCGGTGATCAGAGAGAGCAATGTGGATTTTCCCACACCGTCAGGTCCGATCAAACCAATGAGCTTCCGTGCCGGAATATCCAGTGAAACGGAATCCAGCCCAACCGTTTTTTTTCCATAAACAAGGGAGAGTTCCCGGAACGAAACGGCAGGAGCTGTTCCCTCCTGTACACTCGTCCCTTCTTTCATTTTTTCGCACCTCTGTCTTTCCGGAGAACCAGAAATGCGGGCCATTCAGCTTTATCATTGAGTCTGACCCAGGCAACTCCGGGAAGTCCGGTCTTCACATAATCAAGATACTGTTTCAGCAGCTCGGGGTTGATCTTCGCTTTGATGCGGAACATCAGTTTCTGACGTTCAATTTTTGTTTCAACTGTTTTCGGTGTGAACTGTGCAACATTAGCAACAAAGGAAACTTTTGCCGGGATCGGAACATCCGGGATCGCATCAAGGATAATCCGGACATCTGCACCGATTTTGACTTTACCGGCAGACTCTTCAGGAAGGAAGAAGGTCATATAAACATCGGTCAGATCAACCATATTCAAAACTTTTCCGCCTGCATTCAGAACTTCGCCGACTTCAGAAATCTTGTACTGGATTCTTCCATCCAGCGGTGCAAGAAGACTGCTGTCATCAATATCAGCCTGAGTTCTTGCAGCATTGGCTTTTTCCGCCTGAATTTCCGCTTCAGCCTGGGTCACTTTTGCTTTGGCAGCTTCCACTTCTGCTTTAGCGGATTCATACAAAGCCTCTGCATTTTCAAACACCTGCTGAGAGGTGGCTTTCTTTTCCCAGAGAGTCTTTTCCCGTTTGTAACGGCTTTCCGCATTCTTGTAATTACTCTCTTTCTGAAGAACAAGTGCTTTGGCGGAAGCAAGTTCTGCTTCCTTCACCTTGATCATCGCCAGATTCTGTGCAAGGTCTGCTTTCAATGTATTGATCTGCATCTGAACAAGTTTCTGTTCTTTCTTGACGTAATCGCCTTCTTCCACAAGAATTTTGTCAATCTTTCCCGCAAGTTTCGCAGAAACATTTACTTCCGTAGCTTCCAGTCTCCCGTTTCCGGAGGCAAAAGCCGGATTCCGGTAAATGGCATTCTCACGATAATTTTTGATCAAGTAAAAGCCAAGTCCGACGACTGCAATCACTACCAGAGTAATAACAAGTTTTTTCATACAAAAAATCCTTTCTTTTTTTCTTCCTTAGACACGTAAAAAATTATCTTGGAATAATATAAACTCAAAAAAAATAAAAATCAAATATATTTTTCCTTATTGGACGGGAAATCACAAAAAAAACTGTGAGATCCGAAAGTACCGACCCATATTCAAGGTTCAAGTTTTTTGCGGAAATCACAGTTTCTTTCAAAACTTACGGTTGATCAAACCGGATCGCCATACTGATTCTTTTCAGGTTCTCCCTCGGGGATACAGAAAAACAATACTGCCAACAAACCGATGAACGGAATCAGTAAAAGAAGAAGAAACAATTCACTCTTTCCGACATCATGCAAACGCCGGGCAGTAATTCCGAGAGATGGAAGAAGCGTTGCCAAACAAAACAGAGGAGTCAGAATTCTGAACCCGATGATTGTATCAACAATTGACAGTAATACTGTAATCACAAATGCAGCAAGAACATACTGGAAAAAACGGATTCTGTTTTCACGTCCCTTAAAACAGAAATATTTTCCTGTCAAAGTTTCTTTGTAATTTTGAATAATTGCCTGAAAATTCATTTTTATTTTTCCTTTCGTCTGATTTATTTCGGATACTGAGCACCAAAATCTTTGATTGCGCCGAACAGCTTCAATGCATCTTCCATCGGATAACGGTTTGCATACATATCAATCTTTGTCTTAATGGTTCCCTGAAGAGGCAAGCCTAAAACACTGCGGAGTGCATTACATTTTCCGGGATCCAGTTTCGTCTTCTCTGAATATTTCATAGAAAGAAATGAATTCAGATACTGGGGATTGATTCGGCCTTTGAAAACAGAGGGATCTTTCAAATCAACATTGTCACTGATTGATTCAATTCCGTCAACCTCTTCCAAATCTTCAAAAGAGTCAACCCGGACTTTAACAACGGAAGGCGACATGGTCATCTGTACATCGGATTCCCTGTTCAGGAAGAAAATGTTATTATCCAGTGAAGTCTTCTTCTGTTTCGGGTTTCCCTTGGTATTGTCAAACCCTGTCAAAACGTTCAATCCGATCACATTGTGATGAATTTTTGCATTGACATTTGTATTGGTCCGGATTCCGAACCCCATATCTGCAAGATCATTCAAGCGGCTCCAGGTAAAAAGCACTGTATTATTGGCACATTCCCAGTCTATACGGTCTCTTCCGTTGGAACAAAGCACATTGATCGCTATCATGCGGTTATTGCAGAATACGTTATTCTGAACAGTTACCTTTCCTTTCCACCAGTTCAAATTGATTGCCATATTGGAACCGTTGACAAAGGTGCAATTTCGGATTGTGATATTTCCTTCGCCTCTGGATGCAGTCGCTGAATAAATGGAATATCTGTTTGCACTGGGAAATTTATCCTTGATATTTTTCGCCGGACCTTCCAGCCACATCCCCGTATCAAACCCGGCAGGTTTCCCTTTTACAGCATGATAACTGGAAGCAAAACCATCATCAAAAATGATCCCGTCAATAACAATATCAAATCCTTTGGGAGCTTTCATCGGATTCTTTTCAAACTCTATATGAAGCAGACCGAGACCTCCGCCTTTTTTATCATTATTTTCATTTTTCGGCTGAAACATGGTCTTATATTTTAATGGATCTCTGGAGGAAAAATCTGCAGAATAACCGCCATAGATTGAAACCGGAACAGACATTTTAAACCAACCGCATTTCATTCTTCCGGGATAATTCCCCTCTGACAAACGAATCACGTCCCCAGTTTTAGCAACGGACAGAGCTTTCCATAAATTCTTCAACGGAGCTTCTTTCGTTCCGGGATTTTTATTCTTCCCCCGACTCAAAGAAACATAATAATCTTTTGCTGAAGCAATTCCGGAAATGCAGAACAGAACTGCTGCAGCCAACAACATTTTTCTTTTCATTTGCGTCATCCCCTGATTCTATGAAGTTTTTTTCTTGAAAAACGTCAATAAACGTCTCTATCAATGAAAAACATACATTGAATTTCAGATAATTGCAAGCCGTGAAATAAAAATTTTCTGTTTTTCTTTCAAAATAATTGCTCAGGACAATTCTTCCAGCAAACCTGTACAGCCTTCCAGAACATCATCCCAGGTCGCTTGAAAATCTCCCGTATACCAGGGATCTGCCACTTCTTCTCCGGAACGCCCGGCATAATCCAGTAAAAGAGAAACTTTTCCAGCCGGATCTCCTCCGGTAAAACGTTCCATATTCCGTAAATTTCTCTGATCCATCGCAATCAGCATGTCAAACTCCGCATAATCGGAACGGGTCATCTGACGGGCATATTTTCCGTCACAGGAAATCCCGTGACGCTTCAATATACTGCGGGTCCCATAATGTACCGGATTGCCCAATTCCTCCGTGCTGGTCGCCGCTGATTCAATATAAAAATCATCTTCAAGACCGGCTTTCTTCACCAAATCTTTCATCACAAATTCCGCCATCGGGCTCCGGCAGATATTGCCGTGACATACAAATAAAATTCTGATCATAAATCCTTCTTCAGTATATTACGCAAGGTTTCGGAGATAACCTGTTCATCACTGACGGAGGAATCCAGCACGACAAAGGCTTTGTCTTTCTCTTTCCGCTGTCAATGTTTTCAGCCAGTTCAACAAATGTATTATTTCTGATAAAAACGCCAGGCTTCAGCTTTTCTTTTGGATTCAAAATCCACATTGTCGAGAGAAACGATATTGCGTTCTACGACCTGGAAGATAACAAGATCCGGCTTTTTGGGACCCATGTATTGGATTCTCCGGATGGGAATATTCCAGAAATAATCGACTTCCCGGAAATACATACTGATGTAAGGTTCCATAGCCTGAGCAAAAGAATCTCTGTAAACCCATACTTTTCTGCTGTCCGGAGCCTTTGGATTCCGGGATCTGCGGCAATGATTATCATACGGATTTTCCGGTTTATAGGCGTAAACTTTCACCTTTTTACAACCGGGAACAACAACTTTATGATAATAATATTTCAGAGGCTCACCTGTACCGAGCTGAGTTCTCAAATCTCCACCGATAACAGGTTCTTTATCCTGAACGATTTTTGCCTTATCCAGGGGCGGAAGTTCTTTTTTACCGGAGACTCTCCGGATAATTTCCCGTGTTGCAACATATCCGCTGAGTTCGTTCCAGTGAGTATCTTCATGAAGGAACAGGGGATAATCAATTTTTTTCCGGAGATCAGCCAGAGTATCAGCCATAAAGAAAATCTTGAGTTCGGGTGCATGTTTTTCAGCATGTCTGATCAGCTGTTCCGCCCGGAGGATTTCTCCGCGTTTGTATTTCCGCTTTGCCGGAAGCTTATCGTCATAAACAGTCATTTTGTTCGGAGCAACAACCATGCAGAAGTCGATATTCATCTCTTTCAGCCCCTTGCGGACGCCTTCCAATTTTTCAATGATAGTATCAAGCTGTCCTTCGGTCCAGAGGAGTTCTCCTTTATAATCCCGGGATTCATCCCCATGACGTTCAGCTGCATTTGTATAGAAGAGATAATGATCTTTTCCGGCAATCACTCTGGAATTGAAGAAGTTCGTAACGGGGCCGGTAATTTTTCTGGAACTCCATACGAGATATTCCCGGAAGGGAAATGCATCGTTATAATAGGACTGAAACTCTTTCGGATATCTCTGCAGCCGCCGAATCTGCAGCCGGGGTTCCGGTTTTGAAGCCCTGTTTTCATTCAGAAGTTTTTTATTCCGGACAGAATCCGGGAGTTCATTCCAGACGACAGCGGGAACCGTAAGGACCAGAATGAAGAGGAGAATCAGCCAGTAAGCGGGAGATTTCAAACAATCTTTTACAGTTTTCAATTGAATACTCATATCAGAACCTGAAGTAGATGAAGGGGTTATAGGCTGTGCCGGAAAGGACGAATATACAAGCTGCGAGGAGCAGAATCAGAACCGGGATTTCCCAGACATAAATTTTATCTTCCCGGTAAAGAGCTTCTCTCAGAGAGGGGAACATCATTTGCAAAGGTCCGCTCAGAATGATAGCGATACCGCCGAGGATCCAGCCCCAGACAGAGATCACATCACTGTAACGCAAATCCGGATTGTTGGACCAGCAGAACATCGACCCGAGGTATTCCCATGTATGGAAGAGATTTTGTGTCTGGAAAATCACGCCTCCGATGAAGATCATCAGGATGAAATAGATGTGGGAAGGAATTCTCCAGGAAGGCTTATCCAGATATTTTCCGAGCCAACCCCGTTCAATGATCATCAGGATACCCCAGAAGATTCCCCAGAACATGAAGTTCAGCGCTGCACCGTGCCAGATACCTGTTGCAGCAAAGACGATCAGAATATTGAGATTTGTCCGGAGTTCCCCTTTCCGGCTGCCGCCCAGGGGGAAGTAAAGATATTCCCGGAACCAGGTAAAAACGGAAATGTTCCATCTCTGCCAGAATTCGCGGATAGAACGGGAGATGAACGGATAGTTGAAGTTTTCCATAAACCGGAAACCGAACATGTGTCCCAAACCGATTGCCATATCGGAATAACCGGAGAAATCGAAATAAACCTGCAGATAGAATGCTGCGACCCCGATCCATGCGATAGGGGTTTCCATTGCTTCGCCGGGAATTCCGAAAATATCATCAGAAATCGCCGCCATCTGATTGGCGATCAGAACTTTTTTCGCCAATCCGTAAATGAATCTCCGGACACCGTAAGCGGTTTCCTGCATATTCAGAGGACGGACTTTCAGCTGAGCTTCGATATCGTGATACTTCACGATAGGCCCTGCAATCAGCTGCGGGAAGAAGGTGATATAAAGCCCCATATCAATGAGGTTTCGCTGAGCTTTGATGGTTCCTCTGTAGACGTCAACAACATAGGAAATTGCCTGAAAAGTATAGAAGGAAATACCGATTGGAAGAGCAACTCCTTCGTAAAAATTTTCCCACTGGAACAGTTTGCTCAAGGTTTCAATGCTCGGGGTCATATATTTGTAGTAACCGAGAATGCCGAGGTTCAGAAGAACGCAGAATGTCAGTAAAGCCTTTTTTCCTTTGCTGCCGCATTTTTCAATCCACATACCGCAAAGGTAATTTACCAGAATTGAAACCAGCATGATATTGATATTTTTCGGCTCTCCCCATCCATAAAAGACAAGACTTGCCAGCAGCAGAAACAGATTCCGGTACTTTTCTCCAAGCAACCGGTAACCCAGGAATACTGCAGGAAGGAAGATCCACAAAAATAAGATGGAACTGAACAGCATTTGCACTCCCCTTAAATTACTTTACTTTTTGGTGAACTTGAATAAATAATATACACCTTGAAACAAAAAAATCAAATTATATCACTGAAAAATTTCAAACATGTGTTTTCCAGGGAGGATAAGAAAAAAAATCAGGACAAAAAAAATGGTGTCCGCTACAAGACTCGAACTTGTGACCTCATCCGTGTGAAGGATGCGTTCTAACCAACTGAACTAAGCGGACACTTGGATTATTCAAGTAATATAACTGATTTTCTGAAAAATGCAAACCAAAAAGATAAAAGTTTTATATTTTTTTTACAGTTATACAGAAAAAATAAACATCACAAGTTAAAATGACTTGACAAATGATAGAATCACTTTATATTACCTGACAGGTATATTATGGAATATTATTCATGACAGGCTTTATTTTAGCGCAGGAGTATATATGGAACTGAAGAAGATTTTAAAGCTGAAAAAAGAGACGGAACCTGAAGTCAGTAAAAAAGCAGCTGAAAATGCGGATCAATTGGAAGATACGGCTGCCGGAACTGAAGCACAGGCAGGTTCCGCCAATGTCAGTGTATGCCCGAAATGCGGGAAAGAGTTTGACCATACGGCAGAAGCAGCCTGCCCCCACTGCGGAATGGTCTATTCAGATTATACTGCAGCAGAAGACAATGATCTGCCACCCGGAACAGTTCTGAGCGGCTATGAAATCATTCAGACCATCGGCTACGGAGGAATGGGAACCGTTTATCTGGCGGAACAGAAATCCATGCAGCGGAAAATTGCTTTGAAAATATTGAAGAATTCCGTTACCAAAGATGCCGCCTCTGTAGAACAATTCCTGAATGAAATCAGAAATACAGGTAAAATCCAGCATCCGAACATTGTGAACGCTTTCGATGCCGGCTGTGACAACGGAATTTATTTTCTGGCAATGAACTTCATCAGCGGGGACACGTTGGATACAATCATTCAGCGTGATGGTGCGCTGAATGAGATTACCGCATTGGAGTATGCCCTTCAAACAGCAGGAGCCCTTGAACATGTCTGGAGCAAATACCAGATGTATCACCGGGATATCAAACCCGGAAATATCATGATAGATGATGAGGGCAAGGCAATGCTGATGGATCTTGGAATTGCCCAGAAGCTGGATGAAGGAAAAGGGGAAGAGGAAAGTATTGAAGGTTCTCCCTATTACATGTCACCGGAACAGATTCAGGGAAAGAAACTGAATTGGACAACAGACTTGTATTCTCTGGGCGCGACACTTTATCAGGTGATTGTCGGCGTACCGCCTTATGATGACAAAACAATTGAAGATATTCTGAAAAAACATTGTCTTGCAGAATTTCCCGAACCGGCAGAAAGACAGCCCGGATGCAAGGTTTCCATTGAAACTGTTGCGCTTCTGAAAAAAATGATGAATAAGGCTCCCGAGAAACGTTTTGCCTCTTGGGGTGATTTTATCCGGGAACTCAAAGAGTTGATTGAGCTTTTGAAAGATCTTGAAGCCAATCCGGAAAAACGGATTCAGCATGATGCTGTTGCAATGGCAGAAGCCGCACGGGAAAAAATCAGAAAGAAAAAAGTAAAGGCTTCCATTATAACGTTCAGTGTCGCAGCTGGAATCATTTTGCTTTTTGCAGCAGGATATTTTTATATCACGCTGAACAACAGGAGCAATGCTGAACTTTACAGACCGAATGGAAAAGAAGGAAAAAATCTGCTTGCAGAAGCATATACAAAGTTCCAGGCTGCCCCGGAATCCAAAGCAGAGTTGGATAAAACATTGAAAGCTGCGGAAAACGCCGCAATGTCTCTTGGAGTCAGTGCTGATGTTTCCAAAGAAATTATGGATCAGGTAAGAACCTGCAGAACCTCATCAGAAACCTTCTATTCCAACTACTCTGATTTTGTCAGATTTTCCACACAGGAATACAAGAGCCGCAGTGAAAGAATCAACCGTAAAATTCAGGAATTGGAGCAGATCGAACGGCTTTCTCAGGATGACTGCTACACATTGCGGGATTTGATCTCCAATCTCAAGAATTCTGTTGAACGTCAGAAACCGGTATTCAGCGCACATCAGAAACGGCTGAAAGAGATCAAGGCCTCTGTTGGTGTCATGCAGAAAGAACTGGATAAATTCTACGCAAAATTAAAGAAACAGAATGAAGCTGATGCAAAAAGAGCCGTTGACCAGAACGCGAGACTTCTGGAAGAACAGCGTCAGCAGGTTTTGAGAGAAACACAGAACGAACTGGCAGCCCAAGCGGCAAAGGTTAACAGTGAAGTTGCGCAGAGAGCTGCTCAGCAGCGGAAAGCGGAAGAAGCTCAAATTGCAAAGATCAGAGCTGCCGCAGCAAAGAAAGCTCCTGTGAAGAAAGTTCAGCCGACTGCAAAGGCTGTTGTGCTTTCAAAGGCTGATCTTGCAAAAATCAAACGGGAACAGACTCGTATCTATGATGAATTTATGCGGGATCATGCGCTTTTGGAATTCAAAAAAGCTGTCGATATCAAAATCAATCCTGATATTCTGAATTTCAACATCGCGCCCACAGATAAAGCAGCAAAAACGGAAATGAATAAACTTCAGAAAACGTATGATGATTTCCATAAACAGTCCGTTATTGCCTTGAAATGCTGGAATCAACTGAATGATTTGACCAAAGGTAATATTTTCCAGGGGATGTCAGTCCGGACGACTGATGCAAATCGCGGAATCGGATCATTTAGCCTGCGTATTGATAAAATACAGAATGGAAATGTTTATTTTCTTGAATCCGGCAGTGTCCCGGTAAAATTCATTGATCTTACAATGAAAGATAAAGAAAATATTGCAGAACGTCTGGCAAGAGTTAAGAGATTTGATATTACGGAAACCCGCACGTTCTATTTCTCCCTCGGACTTTATAATCTTGCCTACAAAAACTGTCCGGATGAAGAACAGAAACAACTGGAAGCAAAAATCAAGGAAACTGTAAAATATCAGTGGAATCTTGCAAAGAAACGGAAAGATCTTCCCATGCAGTCACGGATGGAACGTGACTACAAGGGTGTTAAGGTCCTGAAAAGTATAATCAGATAAGGAGGTATTATCATGACAAGAACAAAACACTCATTTACATTGATAGAAATGCTGGCAGTGATCGCAATCATCGGGATTCTCGCCGGGTTGATTCTGCCTATGGTCGGCAGATCCAGGGAAAAAGCACGGGAAACTCAGGCTGCCGCAGGTGCAAACAGTATTGCTATGGCACTCAGAAACTTCAAAATGTCTTATCAGCAATTCCCCAAAGTCACCATTGATTACGATTCAACCAACGATATTTATACTCCGGTTGGCGGCGGCGGAAAAGATGATAGTTCATCCGGAACCAATCCAAACTATGATAAAATTATTTTTGCGCTTTCCGGAACCCTGCCCGGCGGCGGTAAAAATGATTCAGAACTGGTCACACTCCGCAACAAAAAGAAAACATCTTTCATTGAATTACCCGCAGAATATTTGAAAGATAATAATGCGTTCTTTGCCAATCCCTGGGGAAGAAGATATTATATCGTTTATGCAAAACCCGGAAAATCTATCTTGAAATTCAACAGCCCAAAAAGTTCTGTCGAACTCAAAGTCGGTTCTGATGTGGCTGTTTTCTCTGAGGTGAATCCGAATACAAGAGAGTTCAAAGACGGTTCCAAGCTTGCGACCTCCTGGGGCGGAATCATCAACGTGAAATAAGACTTGGTAAAAACTTTTTTTCAAAAGTCATTTGACAAATCCCGCTTTCGGATGCAATGTATATACACATGCGTACGGGCGGGACTTTCCTTTTTTCGACACTGCCTGTGCTGAACGGTTTAACAACAGGAATGAATATGAGCAAATTAGTAATAGTAGAGTCTCCTGCCAAAGCAAAGACCATCGGTAAGATGCTTGGAAAGGATTATATCATCAAGGCATCTTACGGACATATCCGTGATTTGCCCGAACGGGTTTTCGGGGTCGATATCGAACATGGGTTCACTCCTCTTTATGAAGAATCAAAGACCCGCGGGAAAAATATCACTGATCTGAAGCAGACTGCCAAAAAAGTGGATGAAATATATCTTGCCCCTGACCCTGACCGCGAAGGGGAAGCAATTGCATGGCATTTGCATGAAGTGCTGGCAAAAGCCAACAAAAAGGCAAAATTTCACCGGGTGGCATTCCACGAAATCACGAAAAATGCGATTGCCAAAGCATTTCAGGCACCCGGAAATATTGATATGAACCGTGTGGATGCGCAGCAGGCGCGCCGTGTGCTTGACCGGATCGTCGGTTATATGGTGAGTCCGCTTTTGTGGAGCCGGATCGAACGCGGGATCAGCGCAGGGCGTGTGCAGTCCGTTGCTCTGCGGATCGTCTGTGAGCGGGAACGTGAAATTCTCGCATTCATCCCCAAAGAATACTGGAATTTCAATGCGGTTTTCCACTCCTCCACAGCAGGAGATTATGCTGCAAAACTGTTCCGTATCAATGGTGAAAAATTTGAAGTCAATGCGAAGCCGGATGCGGATTATATAGCAACGGATGTCTGCGCTGTTCAGAATTGGAAAGTGGCAGATATTAATACTCAACCGCGCAGAAGATACGCACCACCTCCGTTCATTACCAGTACGCTGCAGCAGGCGGCAAGTTCCGCTCTCGGATTTTCAGCAAGTTCCACCATGCGTATTGCCCAGCAGCTTTACGAAGGTATCGACATCGGAACAGGAACCGCAGGTTTGATTACCTATATGAGAACCGATGCGGTAAACATTGCAGATGAAGCCCGCAATGCCTGCCGTGATTTTATTCAGTTCAACTACGGTCCGGAATATGTTCCTGCAAAGCCGAACTTTTTCAAATCCAAGTCCACAGCACAGGCGGCACACGAAGCGATCCGCCCCACAGACGTGAACCGGACACCGGAATCTTTGAAAGATTATCTTGATCCGAAGCAATATAAATTATACCGTTTGATCTGGCAGCGTTTTGTTGCGTGTCAGATGGCTCCTGCAGAACAGCTGCGGACAACGGTCACAACAGCCGGGTCTGCCAGAGATCAATATGAGTTCCGTTCTGTTGCTACGGTAACGACTTTCCCCGGATTTCTGCGGATGTACAACATTCAGGAAGAAGGAGCAGCACAGGAAGAGGATGGCGACAATCCGGAAGTTCTCGGCAAGCTGAAGGTCGGATATCTCTGTACACTGGCAGATTTGCTTGCGGAACAGAAGTTCACTGAACCGCCCCCGCGCTTCTCCGAAGCAACGCTCATCAAGGAATTGGAATCCAACGGGATCGGACGCCCGTCCACTTATGCAACGATTGTCAATACCATTCAGGAACGTGCGTATGTGAACAAGGAAAAAGGAAAACTTATCCCGACAGAGCTTGGGTTCAAGGTCAATGATTATCTGGTTCGGGCATTGCCGGTTCTGATGGAAACGGGTTTTACTGCAGATATGGAAACGAAACTGGACCAGGTGGAAGAAGGTTCTGTTCAGTGGACGAACATGATGCAGGAATTTTACGATCAGTTCTCCGGCTGGCTTTCCGATGCGAAACTGGAAGGTGCGCCGGAATCCGACAAAGCAGCGGCATTGATCAATTATCTTTCCGGAATCCGGAATTGGGATGCACCGGAAAAACGCGGCAACCGGACATACGATGATAAGAAATTCTTTACCTCCATCCAGAAACAGCAGAAAGCAATTTCCGGAAAACAGTGGGAAGCATTGATGGCGTTCCTTGTGAAATATTCTGCCCAGTTGGGAGATGTTGAAAGTTTCTGCATGGCAAATGGAATCATGGATGATTTGGAAAAGACGCAGGCACGTTCTGAAGAGCTCCAGGCGAAACGTGCTGAAGCGGAAGCCCGGAAGATTGCGGCAGAAAATGCTCCTCCGCCGCCGCAGGCACAAGTGGATTTGATTGCCGCATTGGATCAGGTGGAATTCAATCCGCCGGAAAAACGCGGGGCAAGAGTTTACGATGACAAAAAATTCTTTACATCGCTGAAAGATCAGCTGAATGCCGGAAAAACTTTGTCGGATAAACAGATTGCGGCATTGGTCAAACTCGGGGCAAAATATAGCGGTTCCATTCCCGGATTTGCGAAAATGGCGGCGGCTTTCGGAATCAATGCGGCTCCTGAAGCGGCATCTGCGGCAGTTCCCGGAGCTCCGTCCGATGCAGATCGCATGCTTGATGCGATGTCCAAAATCACAAATTGGGCGGAACCGGTGAAACGCGGACGCCGTGTTTATGATGACAAAGAATTTTTCGATTCTCTCATGAAACAGAAAAAATCCGGCAAGGTTCTCAGTATCAAGCAGGTTGAAGCATTGAAAAAACTTGCTGCGAAGTATGGGATTCAGTGATTGCGGAGAGTGAATCATGCGGAACATCATTTTGATTCTGGTTATTCTGTTCAGCTGTGAAATAGTTCAAGCGCAGCCGGTATCGGATGTGCAGGCTGTTTATGAGATGTTTGAAGCTCAGGGAATGAGAGAGCAGATGAATAAGATCATGCTTGTGATGCTTCAGAATCAGCTGACGGCAGTCCCTGAACTGAAAGAATATCAGAATGAGCTGATTCAGTTTTACGTGAAAAATATCAGTTATGATGTTTTGAAAAAGGATTTGGCGCGGATTTATCTGAAGCATTTTACGGTTGCGGAAATCCGTGAGATTACAAAATTCTACCGTTCAGCAGTCGGAAAGAAGATGAAAGACGTTTCAGCATCCGTACTGCTGGAGGCAAATGAACTTTCCCGTTCAAGAATGGAAAAAGCCATTCCGGGATTTTTGCAGGAAATGCGGAAGAAAGGCAAAGTGAAACTATGAAAATATTTATCTGTGAATTGGCAAAGAAAGCCGGCGCGTTGGCTATGGAATATTTCAACGGGATCCGTCCGAATGAAGTCCATTCCAAAGCAACGGCCTCGGATTTGGTTTCCACAGCAGATGGAAATGTGGAACGTCTGATTATTGATACGATCCGTGCGAAATATCCGGATCACAATTTTTTCGGGGAAGAAACAGGGAAAAGCAATACCGGATCAGAATATTGCTGGGTGATCGACCCCATTGACGGAACACAATGTTTTGTCAAAAAGCATGTTTATTTTTCCATTTCCATTGCTTTTCAGAAGAATGGCGAAACGATTGCCGGAGCGGTTTATGCGCCCGCATTGGATCAGTTGTTTTATGCGGAAAAAGGAAAAGGTGCGAGCCTGAACGGAGTCCCCATTCATGTTTCCGGCTGTACGGAACTGGAAGATGCCTCCTGCACCACTGGGTTTGCATGTTTGCGTGCGAAACTGAAACATAACGGTTTGCCGCTGTTCTGCGCACTGGTTCCGAATTTGCGGGATATCAAACGGTGCGGTTCTGCGGCATTGGACCTCTGCAATGTTGCCCGTGGAACATACGATGGATATTGGGAATATTGTTTGAATCTTTACGATGTAGCCGCCGGTGTTCTGATTGCTCAGGAAGCCGGAGCAGTTGTCAGTGACTATTATGGCGGAACGGAGTATCCGGGCAAAGGAATTACCGTTGCCAATCCGGTTCTGCAGGCGAAACTGCTGGAATATACAAAGAATTTCTGAGGTGAATAAATGTCAAACGTCTATTTTATTCCTGCGGGAAGCTGTGTGAAAGAGGCATCTGTCCGTCTTCTGAAAACGATATTGGGAAAGGAACAGGTGGAACTTTCTGAGAGAATTCCGATCAAGGTCCATTTCGGAGAAAAAGGAAACCGGACCTATTTGAAAGCGGAGACTTATGACGGTCTCATAGATTTTCTTCAGGAACAGGGAAAAGATTGCCGTTTTTCAGAAACCAGTGTTTTGTATGGCGGGGAACGGTTCAGCCGGGAAAAACATTTGAAACTGGCGGAAAGCCACGGTTTTACCCGGATTCCGGTTGTGATTGAAGATGGTGCAAACGGGGAAGACTCTGTCAGCGTTCCGGTTGGGCTGAAACATTTCCAGAGCTGTTCTGTTGCCAAAGGACTTGCCGAAGCGGAACAGATCCTTGTCTGTTCCCATTTCAAAGGACACAAACTTGCCGGTTTTGGCGGAGCTGTGAAGCAGCTTTCCATGGGCTGTGCCGCAAAAGGCGGTAAAATGGCAATGCATTTGAGTGTGAAACCGAAGATTTTCAAACTGTTCTGCAAACATTGCGGTCTGTGTGCCTCCCGCTGTCAGGTGAAAGCAATCACGATTACAGAAAAAACGGCTAGTATTGATCATAGCAAATGCATTGGCTGCGGAGCATGTTTTTCCATTTGCCGTCACCATGCGGTTTCGATTCTTTCTTTTGCCGGCTTGAAGAATATGCTGTTCAAGAGTGACAATTTCCGGGAAAAGCTGGTGGAATATGCGTATGCTGCCCACAAAGGAAAGAAAAATATCTATCTGAACTTTGCGATGTCTGTGACGAAAGGCTGTGACTGTGAACCTCTGCCGATGAGAGCATGCATTGAAGATATCGGGATTTTTGCATCTGTGGACCCTGTGGCTGTTGACCAAGCCTGTCTGGATGCAGCGGAGAAAGCCGGACGGAAGTTCAAAGGCGGAGAACAGCTTGCTTATGCTGAAAAAATCGGTTTAGGCAGCAGAAAATATGAATTGATTGAGATTTAATCATGGAATCCGACTTGAAAAAAGCGGAAAATGAGAGTATCTTACCGGAATTGAGGAGATGATCAAATATGAGTACACAATATGAAGCAGTAATCGGGCTGGAAGTCCATTGTCAGGTACTTACCGCCTCCAAAATGTTCTGTACCTGTCCGAATGAATTCGGAGCGGAACCAAATACCAATGTCTGTCCTGTCTGTATGGGGCATCCCGGTGTTATGCCTGTTCCCAATAAAGAGGCGATCCGGAAGGCTGTTGCTGCAGGTTTGATGTGCGGCTGTTCCATTCCGAACAAAAGCAAATTTGACCGCAAGAGCTATTTTTATCCTGACATGCCCAAGAATTATCAGCTGACCCAGTATGATATGCCGTTCTGTGTGCAGGGGAAAATCCACATCAGCGGAAAAGGTTTTTCCGGAAATGAATTGCCGGATAAATATATCGGCTTGACCCGTATCCACCTGGAAGAAGATGTGGCGAAATCCACCCACTTCGGAACGTCTACCGGAGTCGACTTCAACCGTGCAGGTGTTCCTCTTCTGGAAATCGTCAGCGAACCCGATATGCGGAGCGCTGATGAAGCATACGCCTATCTGACAGCTCTCAAGCAGATCATGCAGTACGGCGGAATCGGCAACTGCGATATGGAAAAAGGACAGATGCGCTGCGATGTGAATATCTCCATCCGTCCTGTTGGCGAAACTGCATTCGGCACAAAAGTGGAATTGAAGAACCTGAACAGTTTCTCTGCAGTTCACCGTGCCATTGCATACGAAATCAAACGTCAGATCATCATGAAAGAATCCGGAGAACGGATCGTTCAGGAAACCCGCGGCTGGAACGATGATACCCGTGAATCCTATCTGATGCGTACCAAAGAAAACGCTGATGATTACCGTTACTTCCCGGAACCGGACTTGCTGCCTGTAAATTTCACGGATGAAGAGATTGATGAAATCCGGAAAGGTCTGCCCGAACTTCCCGAAGCCCGCAGAAACCGTTTTGTCAATGATTATTCTCTGACACCTTACGATGCTCATGTTCTGACATTGGAACAGGATATTTCTGAATATTTTGATGCAGCGGCGAAATCCTCCAAGGCTCCGAAACTGGTTGCGAACTGGATCATTTCCGAACTGCTCCGTCTGCTTTCCGAAGCCAAAATCACTGTGGCAGAATGCAAGATCAAACCGGAAATGCTGGCGGAAATGGTCAACATGATTGATTCCGGAGCAATCAACGGAAAGATTGCCAAGGAAGTGTTTGCCGACATGTTTGAATCCGGAAAGAGTGCCGGAGATATTGTGAAGGAAAAAGGACTGGTTCAGGTTTCCGATGAATCTGCGATTCTGGGATTTGTCCAGCAGGCAATTGCCGCCAATCCGGAACAGGTCAAACAGTTCAAGGAAGGAAAAACTGCTGTTCTGCAGTTCTTTGTCGGACAGGTCATGAAATCCAGCCGCGGCAAAGCGAATCCGAAATCAGTGATCAAACTTCTGCAGGAAGAACTTTCCCGCTGAGACAGTACAGAAGAATATCGAAAGATCATGGGCTGTTGCAAAATCAGATTTTGCAGCAGCCCTCATTTTTTACAGATAAGTACGGAAGGTATTTGAATAACATACTATATATTTTTTACAAAACAATAAAACTGACAAAATATTTGAAAAAAAATTTCGTTTATATGTAGTTGAACTATTTTCCTTTGAGTATTTATAAAAAGGTTCTGTTCCTTGTCTGGAAAGGTATTTTGATATTGCACCGCAAAAAAATGGAATGCCGCAAAATGGGTTGAGACAACCTCCGCACAAGGAGAGAACGTGAAGTAACAACAGCATTTTGGGAATAAGGAAAAGTTAAAAAATTCAAACCATGCATAGGAGAAAAGAATGTTATTCAGCTCTATGATTTTTCTCTGGATTTTTCTGCCGGTCGTATTTATCGGATACAGACTGCTTGGCGAAAAATACAGAAATCTGTTTTTATTGCTTGCCAGTATTGTCTTTTATGGATGGGGTGAGCCGAAAAACGTTATTGTCATGCTTGTGTCAATTCTGATTAATTACGTTTGCGGCATCTGGATTGAAAATTTTAAAGACTTCCGGAAAAAACTTTTTGTTACGGTTTGTATTGTCATGAATCTTGGAGTCCTTGGCTACTTCAAATATATGACCCCTTCCTACGAGACCTTGAGCCAGCTGCTGAATTTGAAGTACTTTTATGACGGAGTAGCCCTTCCGATCGGAATTTCCTTCTACACATTCCAGGCGATATCCTATGTTGTTGATGTTTACAGAGGAACGATCAAAGCTCAACGGAATCTGATAGATATGGGACTTTACATCACCTTCTTCCCGCAGCTGATCGCCGGACCGATTGTCAAATATCATGATATAGAACCTCAATTGAAAACCCGGGAATTAACACTGCAGGATACCGCATACGGTTTTCGCCGTTTTATTTACGGTCTGGCGAAAAAAGTGTTGATTGCCAACAATCTGGCGATGATATCCGATGATATTTTTGCGATTCCGGGGAATGCATTGGATACCCCTGCTGCATGGATTGGAATCCTGGCATTCAACCTGCAGGTCTATTTTGATTTTTCCGGATATTCAGATATGGCAATCGGACTGGGCAGGATGTTCGGATTCCGTTTCATGGAAAACTTCAACTACCCCTACATCTCCACCTCCATCCGGGAATTCTGGCAAAGATGGAATATATCCGTCTTCACCTGGTTCCGGGAATATCTTTATTTCCCCCTTGGCGGGAGTAAAAAAGGCGAATTCCGGACCTGCTTGAATATCTTTATCGTGTTTGCCGCAACGGGAATTTGGCACGGAGCGGCTCTGAACTATATGTTTTGGGGAATTTACTTCGGTATTGTTCAAATTCTGGAACGGCTCTGGCTCAAACATGTTATGGAACGGCCTGCTGCTGGAGCATTTTTCAGCAAACCGTTCTGGCTCGTGCCTTCCCATCTCTATTTCCTCCTGGTTGTTCTCATCAGCAGTATATTCTTCAAAACTCAGGATCTGACCCACTTTGCAGAATATTTCAAAATTACATTCTTCTGGCATGACAATCCATCTCTTGCTGCCGGAGATCTTATCACCGGATGGGGTTGGGGACTTTGTATCATTGCCGCCTTGCTCTGCGGACCTCTGCAAACAATGATTCCGGCTTTGAGAAAAGCTCTTTACCGGGAAGACAAGATATATGCCGTTGAAGTCCCGTTCCTGCTGATACTCCTCGGAGTTTCCATTTTCTGCCTTTCCGGTTCAGCGTACAACCCATTCATTTACTTCAATTTCTGACGGAGGATTTTCTGATGAAGCAATATTTTTTATATTTGAAACGACCGGAATTCTGGCTTGTTTTCGGCTCACTTTTATTCCTGATTGCCCCGACAATTATCTGGGAAGAGTTAAAAGAGGAAGAGAGAGAAAAAATTCAAAATCATGTATTGAAGAATATACCGGAGGATGAAAGATTCAGTGAAAATCATGCTGAATTCAAAAAACCATCTCTCCAAATTACAAGATTTCAGGATTATCCGGAAGAGTTTGGTGCATATTACAATGATGCATTTCCCTTCCGGAATTATCTTGTATGGAAATCAAGAAGCATAACAACCAGACTCAATAATTTTTTCAATCCGAATATCATTGCCGGAAAAGACGGATATTTGTTTTACACAGTTCCCGGTTCTCCGAATAATAATGAAGCCTACGATTACACAGGAGCAAAACAATGGACTCCTGCACAAATGGATATTATTGTAAAACGGCTGGATGGCATCCGGAAAGGTTTGAAAGAAATGGATATAGATTTCTGTGTGGTCATTGCCCCCAATAAAATGGCAGTTTATCCGGAAAAACTTCCGGCGAAGCGGGCATTTGAACGTGCAGAAAAAGTCCGGGCTGAACGGGTAGTTGAATATGCAGCTGTTCATGCACCGGAATTGAAGATCAAATATCTTGATAAAGAACTCCTTGAAGCAAAAAAACAAACACCGCATCCGCTCTTCCAGTTGGAAGATACTCATTGGAACATGCTTGGCGGTTATATTTCTTTCCGGGAAATCATGAAAATGATCAATGGTCCCTCTGTTCCGGAATTGAAAAATGCCTGTGTTGTTCCGGATAAAATCATTGAAGGCGGCGATTTGAGAAATCAGCTCGGAAGCGGCAAAAAAGGAAAATACCAATACCACAAGGTAAAATTATCCGGGGTGAAAGAAGTGAAAATCGTTCCGGAAAATTCGGAAGAACGCCATCGCTGGTCAGATAATCCGGAGGCTCCGGACAAAAGAACCGTATGGTTTTACCGGGATTCCTTCGGTGATGCCTTGCTTCCGTATATGAGTTCTGTGTTCCGGAGAATGGATTTTTTCCACCGGAATGTTCCGATCCGCAGAGTTCAATTTTCCAATCCGGGAAAAAGACCTCATGTGGTTGTATTTCAAATTGTTGAAAGAAACCTCCGGAATCTGGATGAAGTTAATTTTGAAAGCAGAAAAAATGCCAGATTAAACCTGTTTCAATGAATTTTCAATCCGGAAATCTCTCCTTTCAGGGAAAACATTCACTTTTCCGCTTGAAAAATCTGCGGAACGTGTTATCTTACACTTGGAACTTGGATTGACAACTGAAAATCAAACGAAATAAAAAAAACGTTAAGGAGATCAAAATGTTCAGTTACACTCTGACCAGCAAAACTGTTCACAATGCGGAAGGATGGCAGATCGAAACTGATTCTGTCAATATTTTTACAACGAAAGGCGGTGCAATGACAGCACCTGTTACTTTCAAGTTTGCAGACGGAACCACAGTTCAGCCTTATCATGTCACCCCCTGGCAGGATGAAAATAAGGGCGGCATGGGAAATGACTGTCTGAAGAACCTCCGCGGCGAATTTTTCTGTCTTCCCTTCGGCGGAAACGGGGATGCTCTCAACGGCGAACTCCATCCCTGTCACGGTGAAGTCTCCGGAGAAGACTGGGTTCTCTCCGATGTCAAGGAAGAAGAAAACAGTGTGACCATGGAATATAAATTTTCCATGAAGGCACGTGCCGGAGAAGTTACCAAAAAAATCAAACTCAATTACGGCGAAACCGTTCTTTATCTTTCCGATACTGTTTCCGGTTCTCATGGAGATATGCCTGCCGGACATCATCCGATCATCCGTATGCCCGCTGACGGAAGCAAGATGTATCTTTCTTTCGGAAAGTTTGAAAAAGGATTCACAGCCCCCGGACTTTTCTCCAATCCTGATGCAAAAGAATATCAGTATCTGGCACCCGGAGCAGAATTCAGTGCTGTGGAAAAAATCCCCACCATTTTCAAAGAACCGGAATTTGCAGATTACTCTGTTTACCCCACACCCTACGGTTATTGCGACCTTTTCTCCGTTCTGAAGAAACCCTCTGATACTCCGGCCTGGTCTGCAGCGGTCTATCCGGAAGAAGGATTCCTCTGGTTCGTTCTGAAAGATGCATCCGTCCTGCCCATGACAAGCGTCTGGGTTTCCAACTCCGGAAGATTCGGAGCTCCCTGGAACGGCAGAACCTATTGTATCGGTGTGGAAGATTCCTGCTCCTACTTTGCGGCAGGTCTGAAACCTTCTGTTGAAGAAAATGAACTGAATAAGCTGGGCTTCCCCACTGCTTTGAATTTCGACAAGACCACTGAGATCCGCATGATTCAGGGGGTTGCAGAAATCCCCGCAGGATTCGGTAAAGTGACCGATGTCCAGTTTGAAAACGGAACTGTCACGTTCCAGGATATCACCGGTAAAACAGCTACTGTCAAATGCGATTACAACTTTGTGATGGCATAAAAAGAAGCCGGCTCGAACTGAACGCTGTCCTGATTTTTCTGACGGCACTGGTATTTCTGTACCGTCCGGTCATGGCAGCGGGCTTCATCTCCTGGGCAGGAATCACGATCTTCACGGAAGGCCTGTTCGTGCTTCTTGCCCTGGGATTTGTCCTGTTCCGCTGGGAAACGCTCAGAGAAACTCTTAAAAATACAGACTGGTGTTCAAAAGTCTGTCTGGGTGTTCTTCTGGCAATGGGGTTGCTCCATTGGCTTATCGGCGGATATTACCGCCCGGAATATCTCGGATTATCCCTCTTCTGGGGTGTCATTCCACTTTTCGGAGCAGTTTACCGGAATGAACTCGAACGGAAACTTCCGGCCGCGCTGGGACTTCTCTGGCTTCTGAACGTGATTGTCTGTATTGGGACCGAAAGCTTTACCGGTTCCATGTTCGGCATTACCGGAAACTGGAACTGGAGTTCTCTTCTGCTGCTTATCACCTTCCCGTTTGCCCTGAGATGTCTCCCGCCATTCTGCAAAGGACGGAAGATTTATCTGGCCGTGATGTGGTTATTAATGCCTGTCCTGCTGATTTTTCTGCAATCGCGGGCAGTTGTTGTCTCTGCCGCAGCTGCCTTGATTTTCTGGATTTTTCTGAAATTCCGGAAACTTCGGATTCCAATGATTATATGCGGAATTCTGTTCATCATTGCAGCCGTTTTTGCAGCATATAAAATCGTCCCGGAAAAGACAAATGCGTTTTTTAAAAAAGAAATCCGGGTGGAATATTGGAAAAGTGCTGTTGAACTGATCCGTGATGTTCCGGTTGGTGTGGGAGTTGTCAGCTTTGAAAATGCATATATTCCCTACCGGAGCGAAGAATATTTCAAAAATCCGCATTGTGCTGTCCGGGAACATCATCCGCATAATGAACTGCTTTATATTGCGGCAACACTCGGGCTCGGAGCTGTTTTGGCGTTTATAGTCTGGGTCATCAGAGCTTTGGTTGGTGCTGTCAGAGAATATGATTCCGGAATGAGCCGGAAACGGGTTCTCTTTCTGCTCGGTTTCATTGCTGTACTCTGCAACTGTATGCTGGATTTGACACTTCACATCTGGCCGACAGGTATTCTCGGACTGCTCTTTTTCGGTATGTTTGCTTTTCCCGGAAAACGGGTTGCAGAAAAATCTTCGGATGGGCCGGCAAACCGGATCGGAAAAACCGTTTTCTGGCTGACCATACTGTTTGCTCTTGCCAATCTGATTGGAACATTCTGCTGGGAAGCCTCTCATATTTCCATCAAAAGAATGAATATTCCTGCCGCAAAGAAATATGCAAAAACAGGCTTGCTGTTTGCACCGGAAATTCCGAATCTGGTCTACCGTTCAGCCAATGACATGGCAATGCGTGATCTGGATTTCTCCCTGGAACTCGTTGAGCGTTTACAGAATTCCCCCTGGGAAAATTATGCACACCTTCATGGCTTGAAATCGCTCCTTTACCGTCAGCAGAAAAAATACGAAGAGGCGATCCGGGAATCATTGCGTGAAGCAGAACTCTTTCCGCTGCAGATACGCCCCATCGTTGAAATCGTTGTACTTTACGGATATCTCGGTGTCAACGACCCGAAAGTTTATTCAGAATTAAGCAGTGAATTGCAATCAAGAATCAAAAAACGGAACCTGACTCCGGAACAGATTCAGGCGATTTACAAAAATCCGGAATACGATATGTATCCGCACAGGATCGGAGTTGTTGTGGATGCACCAAAGAGCTGGAAATTTGAATAAGATATATCGGGGCTGTTGCAAAACAACCCCGTATTTTTATTTGAACAGAAAATCCGCTGCGACCGGACAGTGATCTGAAGCCTGAGTATTGATCACACGGACATTTTCAGCACTTACAGAATCTGCCGGATAAATGCAGAGGTAATCCAGCAGCCGGCGGGGCTTCCGGGATGGATAAGACACCATTTTTCCGCTGAGATCATTGACGATTTTGAATCCGTGAGATTGTACCCTGCGAATCACTTCACTGTTATGATATGAATTGAAATCACCGCCGAAAAGAACAGGGTAATATTTTTTATCCTTAATGTATTTTGCCAGAAGATCAACACATTTCAGCCGGACAGCTTTGATTTTTGAGGTTTGCTCAAATGAAAAATGTGTTGCTATCACATAATAAGGTTTCGGGGCATGAATTTTCACGACCAGAGCGGAGCGTGATTCAGAACCGTTGGCAGGAATATCGATCACATCCAGTTTTTCCACTTTGTGAACAGAAAGGACTGCATTTCCATAAACACCGCCTTTGCGTTTACTTGCATAGCCGAAAGCATAATTCATTCCGAGTTTTTCCGCCAGAATCGCAGGTTGATCATCACCATTGGAACGTGCAGTTTTCACATCCACTTCGTTGAGGATTACCGTTTCGGCTCCGAGTTGACGGATTGCTTCTGCTGTCCGGTTCAAGTCATACTTTTTATCCATCCCGCGACCGATCTGAATGTTATAAGTTGCAATTGTAACGGGTTTGACAGAAGTACAGCCGGAAAACAGAAGGGTTCCGATCAGGCAAACTGCAGCGGCACAGCTTTTAAAGAAAACTGATTTCAGCATAAAAAACTCCTTGTTTTAACTGTAAGAGGCAATTTCAAAAGTCTTTCAAGACTTTTGAAATTACCTCTGTAAGTGATAATTGGAAATTATAGCATAAATTACCGGAAAAACAAATAAGCATAATAAGAAATTCTGATATTATTTGGTAAAAATGTCCGGAAAATCACTTGACAAATATGCTTTTTGAAATTATACTTCAGGAAGTTTAATTAACAGGAAACAGAAAAATGCTGAAAATAATCATCCTTCTTTTCTACACGATTCCCCTGTTTCTGCCATGGGCTTACTCTTTATCCATGCTGGGTTTGAGTATAATTTTGTTCATAACACTGCTGTATTACTGCATAAAACGGATAAAAATCTTCCGGGGAATACAAAAAAATACAGATATAGACCTGTCCGGTTTTATGAGATTTCATTTTTCGCTGACGGAAAGAGAAAAATATATAATATCCCGGGAAGAGCTTGCAGGTTCGGAAAAAGAAACCTTGAAAAGGACCATGCAAAAGAATCAGGAATTGTTTGAGCTGATCTCTCCGGAACTGGCAAAAGAATTTTTCATCTGCAATGGGAAAATTTTCATTTTGCGAATATGGCTGATTGTTACAGCCGTTCTTTCGATGTACTTCAGCAGAATCCTGTAAAGAATATTTTTTTGTAAAAAACAGCTTAAAAAAGTTCAAAAATGAATGAATATCAAGAGAAAAATGCAGATTTTTTCATGAAAAATTTGTTTTTTTCAAAGAATGTGATATATTATCATGATTTGTTATACCATACAACAACAATAATATAGGCATGCCATCGCACAAGGCGGAGGCTGCCGGAAACAACACAAGGAGTATCCCGTGAGCTACACAATCATCGTGTTTGTGAAGCAGGTGCCGGACACCCAGAACATTTCCGGTGACGCAATGAAACCGGACGGAACGGTCAATAGACAGGCCCTTCCCGCAATCTTCAACCCTGAAGATTTGAACGCTCTGGAACTGGCTCTTCAACTGAAGGACCGTTATGGTGCAAAAGTCGTCGCAGCAACAATGGGCCCGCCGAATGCGGCAGAAGTCCTGCGTGATGCACTCTGCCGTGGAGCAGATGAAGCAGTTCTTCTTACTGACCGTGCATTTGCCGGTGCAGACACCCTCGCAACCAGTTATGCATTGACCTGCTGCGCCAAGGCAATCGGCAATTTTGATTTGATTCTTTGCGGACGTCAGGCAATTGACGGAGACACCGCACAGGTTGGACCGCAGATTGCAGAAAAGCTTGCACTTCCCCAGATCTCCTATGTGGAAAACGTGGTGGAAATGGAAGGCAAGAGCGTGACAGCCCGCCGTGCGATCGAAGGCGGTTATGAAATTCTCAAGAGCCCCCTTCCCGCGCTCTTCACTGTCATTGATGCAAATGATCCGCGTCCGAAAAATGCGGTCCGCATCATGAAATACAAGAAGGCAAAGACCAAGAGCGAAGCCTCCAAGGCAGCAGATCCCGCAGCGGAAATGGCAAAATTGGAAGCAAAAGGTCTTGTGATCAAAGAATGGTCCGCAGCAGATGTCAACGCTGATGTGAACCGTATCGGTTTTGCCGGATCTCCGACCAAGGTCAAACAGATCATGAGTGTTGTTCTCGCAGCTGGTGATTACAAGTCTGTCGAAGCAACCGAAGCCGGAGTTTCCAACCTCGTTCATGAACTTATCGAAGACCATACTTTAGGGTGATTGCCATGTCTGAAAAAATCGGAAACGTTTGGGTATTTATCGAGCAGGAAGGCGGTAAAATCGCTGATGTAAGTCTCGAACTCGTTTGCAAAGGTACAGAACTGGCAAAACAGCTGGGCGTTGAAGTCGAAGGCGTTCTCCTCGGAGATAAAGTCGAAGGCTGCTGCGAAACTCTGTTCCACTATGGTTGTTCCAAGGTCTATCTCGCAGAAGATCCCCGTCTGGAACCCTTCACTGTCCTTCCCTATGCAAAAGTCATTATGGGACTGATCATGGAACACAAGCCGAATATTCTCATGTTCGGTGCTACCATGAAGGGCCGTGAACTCGCTCCCCGCGTCGCTTCTGAAAAGCTCGCAGGTCTCACAGCAGACTGTACAGATCTTCAGATCGACGACTTTGACGACAAAGTCAACAAGAAATTCTACAAGAACAAACTGATGCAGATCCGTCCCGCATTCGGCGGCAACATCATCGCCACCATCGTCAACAGCTGGGATGACCCCCAGATGGTGACTGTCCGCGAAGGCGTGATGAAGATGACAGAACCCGATACTACCCGCAAGGGCGAAATCGTCCGCGTTCCTGTCGCTCTGACTCAGGAAGAAACCGTTGTTCAGGTGATCGAACGTGTCCGCCGTGACAAGACCGTGAACCTGAAAGGTGCTCAGATCATCGTTGCCGGCGGTTACGGTGTCGGATCCAAAGAAAACTTCAAGCTCATTGAAGAACTTGCCCGCACACTCGGCGGTCAGGTTGGAGCTTCCCGTGCAGCGGTTGACGCAGGCTGGATCGACCATGATCATCAGATCGGTCAGACCGGTGTCACTGTCCGTCCCAAACTTTACATCGCCTGCGGTATCTCCGGTTCCGTCCAGCACGTTGCCGGTATGAAAGACAGCAAGAAGATCATTGCGATCAACACAGATCCCAATGCACCGATCTTCTCCACCGCCCATTACGGGATCGTCGGCGATCTCAACCAGATCATCCCTATGATGATCAAAGCATACAAGGCAAAGGCCTGAGGAGAATACGACAATGTCCAACTTCTTTACCGATAACCCGGATTTGATGTTCGCTCTCGACAATGTCGATCTCGCTGATGTTGTCGCTTTGCGCGAAGAAAATTACACCCAGGCAAACGAATTTGATTTCGCTCCTGAAAACTATGAAGATGCCAAGGACAGCTACAAGCGCGTTCTGAGCGTGATCGGCGAAGTGACCGGCGAACGGATCGCTCCCCGCGCACGTCAGGTTGACGAAGAAGGTCCGTCCTTTGAAAACGGAAAAGTCACCTATCATCCGCTGACCGTTCAGAACATTGAAGATCTGAAAGCAGCCGGAGTCATGGGCGTGATGCTTCCCCGCAGATTCGGCGGACTCAACTTCCCCAACACAATTTACTCCATGATGACTGAAATGGTTGCCCGTGCTGATGCATCTCTGCAGAACCTGGTCAGCCTTCAGGACATCGCTGAAACCATCAACGACTTTGCTTCCGAAGAACAGAAGCAGCGTTATCTCCCCGGCTTTGCTTCCGGCGAAGATGACGGTTCCATGGACCTTACCGAACCTGATTCCGGTTCTGACCTTCAGTCCGTCCGCCTGAGAGCATTCAAGGGTCCCGATGGGAAATGGTATCTGAACGGTATGAAGCGGTTCATCACCAACGGCTGTGCAAAGACTCACCTGGTTCTGGCACGTTCTGTTGAAGGCTCCACTGATGGACGCGGTCTTTCCATGTTCATCTGCCAGGCTTGCCCGGAACTGGTTGTCCGCCGCGTGGAACACAAACTCGGTATCCATGGTGTTGCAACCGTTGAATTGCAGTACAACAACGTTCCCGCAGAACTTTGCGGACGTGAACGTTTCGGTTTGATCAAGTATGTTATGAGCTTGATGAACGGTGCCCGTGTTGCGATCTCCGCACAGGCTCTCGGTATTGCTGAAGCTGCCTACCGTGCAGCCAGACAGTATGCAAGCGAACGTGAACAGTTCAAGAGCAGCATTGACAAGTTCCCTGCGATCTATGAAATGCTCGCCAAGATGAAAACCAAAGTCACAGCTTCCCGTACTCTGATGTATGAGACCACCAAAGTTGTTGACCTCCGTTACTCCTACAACCTCCTTCTGGAAAAAGACAAGACCGTCGGCGCAGATGTGAAAGAAAAAGCCAAGTTCTACGACAAGGCTGCAGCAGTTCTCACCCCGATGTGTAAAGCTCTCTGTACAGAAGTTGCCAACCAGGTCGCATACGATTGTATCCAGATCCATGGCGGAACCGGTTACATGCATGACTTTGATGCGGAACGCTACTACCGCGATGCCCGTATCACCAATATCTACGAAGGAACCACACAGCTTCAGGTTGTTGCAGCCATCGGCGGTATCATGCAGCGCGTTCTCGAACCGATCTACGAACAGTATTTTGCAGACACCACTCTGGATGCAGGACTCATGGCCAAGATCAAGGCTATGTATGCAAAACATCTGGAAGCAGTTGCATTCACCAAAGAAATTTCCAACACGAAGAATGGCGAATACCACGATCTCCGCGCAAGAAATCTTGTGGAAAACGAAACCTTCATCTTTGTTGGTACAATGATGCTGCGTGATGCAGCCAAGGATGCAAAGCGTATGTGCCTTGCAGAACGCTACATCCTCGATGCAGAACACGACTTTGAAAGAAACTATCAGGTCATCATGAGCGGCGATCTCACCACGATCGAAAAACACCGCGACGTGATCGACTACTAAGCAGAAAGAAAGGAGCAACACGAATATGAACAACGAATATCTGGCGAGAGCCCGCGAGGTCATGCCTGATGCAAAGGAACTCATCGTCGTTGCATCCAGAAGAGCCAGAAGTCTTGCTCTCGGAGCCAGACCGATGGTTCGCTGCAACGACCAGAATTTCATTGATGTTGCATTGCTTGAAATTGCTGAAGGAAAGCTCACCTCCAAAGTGGGAAATTCCGATGATTTCCTCAAAGAAATCGAAGCTGTCAAGCAGGCCCATGCCAAAGAAATGGCATCAAGAAAGAAACCTGCTGACGAAGAATAATTCGACAGTAAGTTTTTAACAATCAAGCGGACAGTTTCCTTTTCCGGAGGAGACTGTCCTGCTTTATTTTTCAGGATTATTATCATGGCTACAGTTGCTATTATCATGGGAAGCAAAAGTGATATGGTTTCCCTGAAAGGTGCATTTGAAACGCTCAATGCATTCCAGATTGATTTTGAAGTCCGCGTCATCTCTGCACACAGAACGCCGGATGCCGCAGCGGATTTTGCAAAAAATGCAGAAAAAAATGGAACAAAAGCAATCATCTGCGCTGCCGGAATGGCGGCACATCTTGCAGGAGTGATCGCGGCTCATACGATTGTTCCTGTCATCGGAATCCCCATGGCTTGCGAACCCTTCAACGGTTTTGATGCATTGCTTGCTATGGTGCAGATGCCTCCGGGAATTCCGGTGGCAACCGTCACAGCAGGAAAAGCAGGTGCAAAAAATGCGGCATTGCTGGCAGTTTCCATGCTGGCACTTTCCGACAATGCTCTCCGGGATAAACTGGCAGCATTCCGGGAAGAGCAAACCCGCAAAGTAGAAGAAGCAGATGCTTCTGTTCAGGAAGAGATCAAAAATCTGTTCTGAGCAGCGGAGAAAGATAAATGGAATCTGTTTTGACACCCTCTTTCATAGTCTATCTGAAGACAGTCGGACTGCTGATTGCCTCCAATTTATTCATGACGTTTGCCTGGTACGGACATCTGAAAAATATGTCCGGCAAACATTGGATTATTGCGGCACTGGTCAGCTGGGGAATTGCGTTGTTTGAATACCTTATCCAGGTTCCGGCGAACAGAATCGGTTATGCTGGAGGAATCACGCTGGCACAGCTGAAGATCACTCAGGAAGTCATTACCCTGTCTCTCTTTGTTCCATTTTCCATTGTCTATATGAAGCAGGAATTCAAATGGGATTTTGTCTGGGCGGGACTTTGTCTGGTCGGGGCTGTCTATTTCATGTTCCGCAAGTAATTTACAGGAGATTTTATCTTTATGAAAACGATATCCATACCGGAAGGAATGCAGACAGCTGTATTCGTGATGGAATCCGGGGCATTGAAAGATGCTGCTCAAGTGATAAAGGAATATTTTCCGGGGAAGACTCCGTGGATCGTTGCTGACGGCAATACCTGGGCGGCTGCCGGAGAAAAGGTGGCAGAGGTTTTGAAAGAGGCCGGTTTTACTGCAAAAGAACCGAAGATTTTCCCTGCAGTTCCCCAGCCGCACCCCTATGAATCCACAAGTCAGGAACTGGCAAAGATGATCACAGAAGACATGGTTCCTGTGGCCGTCGGTTCCGGAGTGATCAATGACCTGGTGAAACGTGCTTCCGGAATTGCGGGGGTCCGTTATTTCTGTGTTGCCACAGCTGCTTCCGTAGATGGTTATACCTCAGCAGGAGCTGCTCTTTCTGTGGATGGCTTGAAAAAGACCATGCCGTGTCCGGCTCCTTATGCGGTATTGGCTGATACAGATGTTCTGAAATCTGCGCCTCCGCTCATGATGGCGGCAGGATATGCAGATCTGTTTGCCAAAGTGGTTGCCGGAGCGGAATGGCTTGTTTCCGACTTGCTCGGTATTCTTCCTATTGATAAAAAAGCGTGGGATCTTGTTCAGAAAAATCTTCGGATGTGGCTGAAAGATTCCTCCAACCTGGGCTATCTGTTCGACGGACTTGCATCCACCGGATATTCCATGCAGGTATTCAACGATTCCCGTCCGGCCTCCGGTATGGAACACCTGCTTTCCCACGTTTGGGAAATGGAAGGTTTGACCTGCAACGGAGAAGAAGTTTCTCATGGATTCAAAGTTGGTGTCGGAACAGTTGCGGCAATCCGGCTGATGGAATTCATGCTCGGTTTGAGCGAAGAACAGGCACGGAAACTTGCCAGACCTTGCGAAACGCTGGAAGAACGGCAGGCAACGGTCAAAGAACTTCTGAAAAAGAATTGTTACGGCAATCCGGAAAAGATTGCGTTTGACAAGTTCAAACATGGAGAAGCTGCAGAAGAACGCCGGGAACTGATTTTCCGGAATTGGGACCGGATCCGGCATCTTTTGAAAAAGCAGATTTTCTCTTATGAAGAAACTAAGAGACTGCTGACAGAAGCTCACGCACCGGTCCGCCCGCAGGAAATCGGTTTGAACAGAGAACAATTCTATCACGGTTTGTTCACTGCTCAGCTGATCCGTGCGCGCTATACGCTGCTGGATCTGCTTTATGAAGCAGGACTTCTGGACGAAGCGGCAAAAATACTGGACATTATGTTTGAGGAGTAATTCCCATGAAAAAGATCCTTCCTGTCTGTCTGTTCTGGATGATTTTGAGTGCTTCTGCGGAAGTTTTTTCGTTATGGCCTTTCTCCGGTCATGATGAACGGATGAGTCATTCTGCTGATGCCTTGTTAAATCCCTCGATCTTGTGGTCCGAAAAGATCAAGGCAAACGGGATGGATCTTGAAATGAGAGTTGCTTTGATCAGTACACCCTACGACTTTTGTCTGAAGACGTTGCGGAAACATTATCCGGATGCAAAATTTGCCGGAAATGAAAAAAATGTTGTTATGGAACGGAAACTGCCGTCCGGAGGACGGGAACGGGTTCTTCTGATTGCCGTTGACGGAATTTATCCTGTCATGCAATTCACCATGGTGCTTCCGGATAAGGCTCTGGTCCCGAAGGACTGGCCGCGGGAGTTTCCATTGCTCCCCGGAGCCGTTCCGGTCAACGTGATGTATTTCCCGAAACGGGATGCTGTTTACGGGATGTTCCGCAGCCCCATGAACGTCAGAACCGCTCTTCCTCAATTGACATCACAATTGAAATCGCGGGGCTGGCAGCCGATGTCTGCGGAAAATTCCAGAGGAACAGGAACCGGTGAAGTCTTTCTGAATGAATCGAAAAAAGAACTTCTGATTATCGGTTTTTCCAATCAGGAGAACGGTTCCGGCTGTACCGGGACTCTTTATAAGAAACCATATTCAGACTGATTTACTGCCGGATGTGCAACGGAATCCATAAAATTCCGTGAGCTGAAAACACAAAAGATTGGATTTCTTATACGATCATCTCTTTTGACATCGTATAAAAGTTTGTTGATCCTGTTTCCGTCACGACAAGCACATCTTCCAAACGGATTCCTCCCCAGGAAGGATGATATAATCCCGGCTCATTGCTGATGACCTGACCTTTTTTCAGCGGGCCGGGATTTGCCGGAGAAACGCGGGGCGCTTCATGGATCTCCAATCCCACACCATGCCCCAGGCCATGAATAAAACCGCAAGGAATACCGTCTTTATTCTTTCCTGTCTCAAATCCAGCTTTTGCCATGATCTCTTTTGCTTTGTTGTGAACATCTGCTGCAATCACTCCGGCGCGGATCATTTGCTCTGCCGCCTGAGATGCCGCCAGAACTGCATCATACGCACGCTTAACAACAGGAAGAGGTTCTCCCTTCACAAATGTTCTGGTCATATCCCCCCAATATCCGGATTCATCATCACGGGGGAAAATATCGACAACAACGGTTTCCCCTGCGAGGATCGGACCGGAACCGACATTGTGAGGCTGGGAACACTGAACGCCATGAGCTGTGATCGTTCTTGAGGCTGTAAAACCGTGTGCTTTCAGAAAACCTTCGATCTCCATCCGCAGCAATTCACTGGTCAAAACTTTTTTCCCGTAATGCAGCACCATATTTTTTCCGATTGAGGCTTGCTGCAGCATCTCTTTTGCAAGCTGCATGGCATCCTGTGTCACAGACATTGCTTTTGCTATTTTCCGGATTTCGCCTGCATTTTTGAATTCCCGTTTCGGGAAGAACTTTCCGGCTGAAGCGACTGCAATTCCTTTTTTCCTGAGAAAGTCTGCAATTGCCAGAGGAAACTCTTCCGGAACTGTCCATTCTGTTATTCCGAACTTCTCTGAAATCCGCTGGATCAACAGCTCATCTGTTTTGAATTTATCTTCTTTTGTAAAGAAATCTTCAAGGGGAAGAACTCTGACATTTTTCTTAGCCTGAACAGTGGCGCGTTCATATTCCAGAATAGAAACAACGATTGCCTGAAATTCACTTGTCTGAAACCATACGATCGGATCGGGAGCGTTGAAACCTCCCGCATAAAGAAGATCAGCGCAAAATTCGGGGGCGGCACAAATCAGACGTCCGCAGGATTTCTTTTTCATAACATTCAACTCCTGTCTCTGAGAGAAAATTCACAACCGCAGAAATTCTGACGGTAAAGGTTCAATTCTTTGGAAAGGCGCAATGATTTGAGAAAACCATCATTCTTTTTGAAATCGATTGCCTCAAAACGGGGAGAAACTCCGCCAATGGAAAAAATCAGTTTGGAATTTTTGTGAGGACTGACCGTGAGAGTCGTCGCAAAGTTCATATCCAATTCTTCCGCTTTCTCAGCGGTCCGTTCCAGATTGTATTTGAAACAAGCTGCGCAGCGTGGCCCCCGTTCCGGAGCATCTTCATAACCGGGAACTGCCGAAACCGCCGCCAGCCAGGCAGCATGATCGTAAGGATCAACAATCAGCGGGAATCCGAACTTCTCTGCAAAAAGAGAGACATTCTCCAGCCGTTTGTCAAATTCCTCTTGCGAAGACAGGTTGGAGTTTGAGAAATAGAGGGTAACCTCTCTCTCTTTAATTTTATCCAGACATCCGCAGGCACATGGAGCGCAGCAGATATGCAGGAGCAGTTTTTTTTGTGTTTCCGGCATGATTCAATTCCATTTTTGGAAATACAGCAGAATCCGCCGGACACATTGTCAGGTTCCGGGAAAATGGGAATCCAGAAAACGTTTTGCCTGAGCAGAATCACCGGCAGCATGAAACTTTTCAATAATCGTCTGCAAAGTCCGTTCTGCGGCGGCATTTTCCGCTGAGAATCCTTTCAAAAGATCAAATGCGGGAAAATCGCTTTCTGCAATTGCCAAATCTGAAAGAGCCTTGAGCTTTCCGGCTGCTGTTTTTTCCTGTTTGAGCGCAGCTTTGAACACATCTTCCGGGTCGGAAATTCCGCCGGGAGACGGCTTCCCCAATTTTCCGAAAGTGACAGAGAATCCGTTGCCAGTGAGGAAATCCAATAACCTCCATGCCCGTTCCAGTTCCTCATTGGAAAGAGTACGCATCCATTTTGCAGCTCCCGGAACATGGAAAAATTCCAGTCGGACCGAAAGTTCCAGAAACACATACGCAGAGTTGAAATCATCCATCAGCTGACGGTTCAGTGCTTTGCCTAAATTTTTAGTGAGCATGACTTGCGTCCTCAGATAAGAAATATAATTGTCCTGCCGTAATTTTCAAGGGGATTCCGGAAATAATTCTTCCGGAATCTCATTTACATTTTTTCCGGCTCAAAGAGAACGCTGAACACTGACAACGACGCCTTTGAACGGTGCTTCTTCCAGCGGATAACTGCGGGGAGGAATTCCGGGGCGCATGCCGGAAATTTCCACAAAATCATCATCCAATCTGGTACATTCCCGGAATTCCGGATGATCGTTGATCATGGCAAGAATCACATCACCGGTACGGATCGCTGCTGGATGACGGCGCAAAATCGCAACATCTCCATTCAAAATTCCTTTTTTTTGAAGATCATCATTTTCCAGAGTTACGGCGAACAGATTTCTTAAATCAGAAGCTCCCGATGCCCGATGAAGAAATGAGGCATCACAGAAAATCTCTTTCAAAGGTTCAGTTTTTGTATTGATTGATTCCAAATCCATCAACGGGATGGAACGCAGACCGGCCGGACGGCGGCGCGGATGCATCGGTTTCGTTACCATGATACTCCTGGCCTTGGAACTTCTTGACAGATATTTCTTCCGCTGCAATGCACGCAAATGTGAAAATACCGTAGATGTCTTCACAGAAAAATTTTCTGCAATTTCATACACCGTCGGTGCCATTCCACTGGTTTCTTCAAAGCTCTCAATAAACTCAAGAACCTGTCTCTGCTTTTCAGTCAAACCTTTCATATTTTGACTCCCCCCCATTAAAAGTTAAATGATGATCTTCAGAATAAAAACCATCTGAGTGTTAATACAATAAAATCCCGGAGTTTGTTCCTTTTGTTCGGGAAATTTTTATTACATTACAGCGCAGGGGGCTCAGCTGTTTTTCCGGGTTGTGGAGTATAAATCTGATTCCAGACGATCAGAGACCATTGTCCGGTTTCATGATCATATCTTGCACGGCTGACAGATGCATTTCCCGGGATGGGGACATGTTCCTTTGCAGAATCTTTTCCGCAGAGAAAACGGTAAAAACGGACCAGTACACCGCCATGAGATACAATCAGGAGCCGCTTTCCCGGAGAACGTTCCGCCAATTCCTCAAAAATCATGTTGACTCTTTTCTGGAATTCATTCCGGCTTTCTCCGCCCGGAACCGCAAGCTCTATGGATTCCGTCTTCAGCATCTCTTCATATTCCGGATACTCTTTTTCCAGCTCTGCGTGGGACATATTCTGGATAAAACCGAGTTTCCATTCCCGCAACGGAACACATGGATAAGCCGGAACGCCCGGATGATTCTTCAAAATTACTTCGGCTGTCTTTGCAGCTCTCTGTAAATCGCTGTGCCAAACCTCATCTATTTTCTCATCACGAAGCATCTCTGCAGTTACAGCAGCCTGCTGATGTCCGGTTTCATTCAAAGGAATATCCACCCAGCCTTGAATTACGTGCAGTTTGTTATAATCGGTTTCGCCATGACGGACAAGGATAAAATCGGTAAACATAAGAGCTCTTTCTCAAAACAGCAAAGTCGGCAGAAGCTTAAGAACGCCCATGCACAAGCCATTCGGTGAAACACGGAACTCATTCATTCCGCAAACTTCAACAATTGCGCGCTGGATGATGGAACACGCAGCAATATTATCCGCCATATTCTGATCCAGATAGGGCAGGTTCTGTCTCTTGGCCGGAGACATCGAAGCAATTTTTCGGGAGATCGACACCAGTTCCCGGCGGGTAAACGGCATTGCGGGAATATTGTCTTTATCAATCACCGGCATTTCCATCGCAAGGGAAACATAAGCTGTCGGGAACGGTCCGACAAGAAACAGTTCCGGAGCAAAACCAACCTTCTTCTTCCATTCCGTCAAATCATCCGAAAAACCGCGAAAATCCTCCTTCAAAGAATTCATGATCTTTCTCATTCCCCAGAAACCGACAGATTGTTTATCCACCAGATACTTCTTATTCAAGGTTCCCGGACCGACAGAGATTTCTGATACAAGATCAATCCCCCCCATGGTTCCACAGGCAATTCTCACTCCGTAATGTCCGATATAAGCAACTATCATCGGAAGAGCTGCAAATTCTTTCGTAGCGGTCCCGGCAAAATGAAGACGGGCTTCGTCTTTATTACTCAGAAGATGGGGAAAATTCCCGAACTCCTTATTGCATTGAACAAACAGAGAGGCTCTGTTGACGGCATTCCGTAACGCTCCGGAGGCAACAATTCTGTATTGATCGACCTTGTGAAATTGCGCGATATCATGCATTTCTTTCAAGGCTTTGGAGGCAAGCTCCATTCCTTTTTCCGATAGAAGATTATTTTTTTCCAGATCTTCACCGATGCGGGTATAGGCGGTGAATTCATTAATAATTTCCGGTTCGCTGTCCCCTTCCAAACGGGCAATCAGCATTTGTATGGTGTATGCACCGATATAGATCGCTGCCGCTGTACTCATTTTTCCCTGAGTCCTCTTCTCTTTTCTCTAAATTCTTCTCAAAATAAAATATATATCTATCTTATGAATTCTTCAAGCGAAAATTTCAAAAAAAATAAAAAAATAGAAGTGTTTATACAGGATTTTCAAGAAAACCATATAATGCAGCTTGAAAAATAATAAATAAACATTACATTATTTCAAAAAATCAAATCAAACGAGGGGATTATGAAATCTACTGAAAATGTCTTTCCGATCAATATGCGAATCGCTCAATTCTACATGGCACGCCATAAAGTTTCCATTGAATGGGCTGAAAAATTTATCGACTACGCCGCTTCTCTCGGATTCAATTATATCAACGTATGCATCTACGGATGCATACGGACTGAGGTCTTCCATCACATGCCGGAAAAAGATTCCTATTCCAAAGAGGAGATCAGACGCATGGTGAAATATGCCTCCGACCGCGGAATCGAGATCATCCCGAACTATGAACTCTTCGGTCATGCGGAATCGTTTCTGGAATGTCCGGAATTTGAACATCTCTGCGAACTCCGGAACGGAATAAAAGGAAGATTCTCCAATCTGAAAGAATCTTTCTGTCCTTCCGTGGAAGAAACTTATGAATTCATCGAAGCATACCTGAGGGAAACCACAGAACTTTTTCCCGGGAAATATATCAATGCCGGGCTGGATGAAAATTTTGATATGGCTCTTTGTCCCGAATGTGCCGGATGGGCAGAACGGGAAGGAAGAGCCGCAATTCATGAATACCATATCAAACGCATCCACGATATCATCGTAAACAAACTCGGAAAAACCATGATGATGTGGGACGATTCATTAGAATCCTATCCGGAAGCATTTGAAAAATTTCCGAAAGATATTATCATGCTTTCATGGTGGTACGGCAGAATGATTCCCGAACATCCCCACACCGGCGGGGCTAAAATGGATTATTTTGAATTCCATGAAAAACATGGATTCCGCTATATCGGGGTTCCCGCAACTTATCACTTCCAGAATATTGAAGCTTTTACGGAATATGCAAAAAAATACCGTCCGATGGGTATGCTGCTCAGCAACTGGGGAAAAATGACCCGTTACAACGCATTTCCCATGATGGCGTATGCAGCAGCTCTCTGGAAAGACGGCATGGATTCTGCTGAAGCTCAGAAAAAAGTCGTCAGAGATTTCTGTTCTCCCGAAAATGATATTGAGTTGGAAATCCTGCGGCACCATTTCCGGGAGGGAGAACATAATAAACTTCCCGCAAATCCTGCGATTTATACCAATGATACGCTGAACTATTTTGAATACAGCAAATCCCAGCAGGCAAGAATTCTGTTTCCTCTGGTGAAAAAAGAATTGGAAAAAGCAGCTGTTCCGCACTGCAAATGTTTCTTCCATGAACTCTTTTTCTGGCAGAGATGTGAACTCTGGTACTATCAGCTCCGGGAGATTCTCGGGAAATGGGGTAATCCGAAAGCAGAATTCAATGACTGGACTGCTCTTAAAGCGTTAAAAGAAGAAATCAGTACAGCCAATGACGAAATGATCCGCTGGTATCAGGAAGAATACAGATGTCCGATGCCGGAATATTTTACCGTAAATGATACCGTTGCCATGCTGGAAAAAATTCTGAACGGAACAACAAAACGTCCCGCAGCCCGATTGAAAATCACCTATCCCTACCGTTTGGGTCTGGGGGCTATGGAATATTTCATCCGTGGAGAAGGGGAAACGGAATGGCACTCCATCGGAAAAAGCAACGGTCATTCTTTTTATCAATTCTATGATGACTGCCAGGAATCAGTATCCTATCTTTTCATAGATGAAAATTTGCCGGTTCCGGCTGAAGTCAAAATCCTCTATACAGAGTGCGGAAGCGGACTGTGCAGTTATGTCATGTATGAAAATGCTGATTCTGTATATGTTCCCTCAGCAATTCAGGAAGTCAGCGGAGTCGTAACCATGCCGGAAAATCTGCTTTCCGAAGGACGGTATTACTCTCAGTTCGGTGATGGAGAACGGCTGACCATTGAGAAACTGAACAGACCTCATGTTCCGGAAAACAACTCTGTTGTACTGAAATTTTCCCGGAAAGATTAATGCATGAGGTCTGCTGAATAATTCAAATTTTTTGGAAAATCCCTGTTGGAATTACCGCCGATATCCGCGATGCGGCGGAGGTGGGGCAACCGGACGACGCGGAGGCGGAGCAACCGGACGACGCGGAGGCGGGGCAACGACTACAGGACGCGGCGGGGGCGGCGGTACAACGACTACAGGACGCGGCGGGGGTGGCGGTACAACGACTACAGGACGCGGCGGGGGCGGTGGTACAACGACTACAGGACGCGGCGGGGGCGGCGGGGCAATAACTACCGGTGCAGGTGTAACAACTACCGGTGCCGGGGCAACAACCGGTGCCGGGGCAACAACTACGGGTCTGGGATTGAGCAAGTTTAATGAAGCACCGACAAGATTTACAATATCCGTTGCCAAACGGACTCCCCGGCCATCATCATGATGTCTTGCTTCAGCGAATGTGAAAATTCCAAAGCATCCGCATAAAAACAGCAATGTTTTGAATCGCATGATTTTGTCTCCTCTCTTTACTGTGTTTTTTTTGTAATTGATCTCCTGATAAGCTACACCAACTTTTCAGAAATTCAAATATCATATGAATAATTTTTCTGAGAATCTTTATCCTGAATGGAAATAAGAAGCATTTCCGGCGGACAGCGGAACCGTTTCATGATGTAAGTTGCCCCGATTCCGGAAGAAACTGATACCGGAGGTTTTCCGGGGACACGGCACAATCCGTATTCAAAACGTTTCCAAAAGACAGAAGAGGTCCTGACTGCTCCGAAAAGCGGGATTCTGATTTGCCCTCCATGAGTATGTCCGCACAAAGCCAGATGATACCCGGCTAAATCTTCCGGAGAAGATTTTCCGATAACATCCGGATTATGAGAGATCAGACAACGGAACAGCGTTTTTGGTTCAGCTTCCGGTATGGCTGGATAACCGAAACGGTAATCCTCAACCCCGGAAAATTGAATTCCCCGGTATATGATCGAATCATTAAAAAGAAGCTGAAAACCAGCCTGCTTGAACCCCTGCTCTATGACGGATGAAGGAAGCCATTTCCGTGTTTTCCATTCCCAGTTTCCAAAAACCGCAAGCTTTAACGGAGCTTTCATCCGGGATAAAAGCTCAAAAGCAGCAGGATAAAGCGTTGTATGGGAAACCAGGTCACCTCCAAAAATCAGAACATCCGGAGAGATTTCATCCACAGAACGGATTATGGCATTTCCGATTTCTTCTGTTTCGCTCCACGCTTTCAGCGGGGATTCGGAACAGGTATTGGAAACCTTGTCAAAACGGAAATGAGTATCTGAGAAAAAAAGAATGCGGCAACCGGCTGCCGGAGCCTCTGCCGCAATATTCAAAGACCTCAGGACAATTCCTGAGGAAAGAATTCCGGCGGCCGGATATGTTTGCCGCCGCCACATCATCAGTTCTGATTTCCTTCGTCAGCAAGTTCTTTCCGGAGTTCTTCCGGAAGTGCTGCAACAGCTTTAACAGTGTATTCACCGTTAGGAAGCTTGACACTTGCGCCGACTTTCTTTCCCATAAGAGCTTCGCCCAGAACGGTACGGTAGGAAATCCGGTTGCGGTCGGGATCTCCATCCCAGGCACCCAGAATGTAATACACTGTATCTTTTCCTGCCTTGTCGGTCAAAGTAACCGTGGAACCGAGAACTGCGGTATCCTTGATTTCAACACCGGAGAAGTCAGTGGATTCCACAGAACCAATCGTGCTTTCCAGTTCGTTTCTGCGTCTGTGCAGGAAACGGCGGCGTTCCTTTGCGGCATCATATTCAGCGTTTTCGCGGAAGTCGCCGTAACTTCTTGCATGAGCAATAGCCTTGACGTTTTCGGGAATCTGAACTTCCACGATATCATCCAGTTCCCGGACGAGTTTTGCAAGGGATGCACGGGATGTAACAGGAATCTGTTCTGTTGCGGATGCAGGAGCATTTTTGCCAATGAGACGCTTTGCTGCTTTTTCGATGTGAGCCTGCAATTCATCAGAATGTCTGGCAAGTTTGACCATCAAGCTCTGATATTCTCCGGTCTGGAATGTTCTGATCTTCTGGATTGCATCAATAATGGACGGAATATCACCGTCAGCGTTATCAATAACAAACTTCTGGAAATCTTCTTTTTCAAAGAGAGCACGTTTCAGATCCCGCTGAGCAGCAGCCCATTCTTTGGGAAGTCCTGCCACGGAAAGCGCAGAAGCAATCCGTTCCATATCCACGATGGAAGTCAGGTTTTTCGGCAGTTTTGTGCGGTTCTTCCAAAGGAACATGAGGACATCGGAAGTAAGATTCTTATTGTTGAAAATTGCAGCTGCAACCTCTTTCATTTCAATAGCAAAGAAAAGAACATTCAAACTTCTTCCGGGAAGTTTGCAGCCAAGCACTGCCATTTCTTCCGGAGTATAAATCTGACAGGATGCCTTAACAAATGCGGGAAGAGCTTTTACAGAGACATGGCCCCAGACTTCCAGCTGTTTCAGGCTTGCGATCTTTTCAACTTCTGCGGGCCAGAACGGAACAACACCGCGAAGTGAGGCAAAAAGCTGTTCCAGAACATTGCCGGGAGTCGGCTGTGCAATGATGGAAATACAATCTGCAAGCATTTCCGCATCTTTTGTAACAATGTTCGGACGGATCTTTTTCAGCATGACGACAAGCCGTTCTGCCTGATCTTCATTCAATGCAAGTCCGCCTTTATCAGCATACGGTGCAAGAAGATTGGAAAGTTCCAAAATAGAACGAGCTTCCCAGGGTGCTCTCTGACCTGCAGCAGTTGCAGTGACAGCCTCTTTGCTCCACCAGGATTCAAAACTTTCCAGATTGAAACAGGCAGGAACAACAATCCCCTGAATGATCTGCTTCATTTTTTCATCGGAAAGTTCTGTGATTCCATGTGTCTTGAACTGCTTCCGGTAGATTGCTGATGCAGGAAGATTGCTTCCCGGAACAATCAGATTGAACATCTCCTGATGCGGTTCAAAAAGATAAACAGAAGAAAACACAACAGAAACCGGATAGGAATTCAAATTTCCGGTCTTGAGGGATTGAATGGAAAATGTTGCGGAAACACGGTCAACGGATGCGAGTTTTCCCCAGTTTTTGGTTTCCGGGAAGTAAACCAGTGCACCTGTCGGAACTTTCTGCAGTTTCAGGGTCCGGAGAACAACTTCATGGGGCTGAACTGCGGTATCTCTGGCTCCGATAATCTTCAAAACAGCCTGACTGGAGATATAAGGCGGAAGCATGACTTTTGCAGATTCAAACATTGCATTCCGGAAAGCCTGGGATTCCAGTGCATCTCTTTCAGCAAGCTTTACAACAAACGCTGCCTGCCCGGAACTGTAACTTTCTGCTTCATTCCATTCGTCAAAAAGAACATCAAAATTTGCAGCAGATTACCGTATCACGGAAACTTCAAGCTCCTTTGTTGCCGCTGCAAGTTTTGCGATACATTCATCCTTGCCAGATACTGCCGCAAGAATCAGATCGTCCAGTTCAGCCATAATCACTCCATTCGTCTGTTGTTTTTTTAAGCACAAACCGTCTACGGTTATTTTTTTCATCCTTATAACATACACCCTTTTTGTGTTTTTTTCAAGAGTTCCCTCTTGATTTTTTCTAAACTTAAGGTAATATTATAACATTTTTTTACAGGAGATATGAAAAATGGACAAAATATTCATCAACGGAATGACTGTTTTAACAATCATCGGAACGCTGCCTCACGAAAGAATTACTCCTCAGGAAATAACGCTGGATGCGATTCTGGAATGTGATATGAAAAAAGCCGGAAAAACCGATAATCTTTTCGATGCAGTTGATTACAGTGCCGTTGAAAAAACAATTTATGAAACTGTAAAAAATTCCTCTTTCTTCCTGTTGGAAGCTTTGGCGGATAAAGTTGCAGAAAGCTGCCTTGCTTTTGAAGGCGTTTCCGGCGTAACTGTGAAAATCGACAAACCGGAAGCTTCCGCATTTTCAAAATCCATTTCCATTGAGATTTACAGAGGGAAATGAGTTTTTTTAGGAACTACGGGATACACGGAAATTTTCACAGATGTTTTTTGGCGGCTCACGCCGCTCGGCTGAGCCGGAAGACAGCCTCTGCTGAATCTGATTCATCTCATATTGGGAACTGAACCGTTTCAGCAGTATCTTATTTCCCCAGTTCTTCTCCGGGACGTTCGGCAGATTCATCATATTTTCCGGTATAATTGATCTCGTAAAAATCAATCCGGAATTCCGATGGACCATCCATTTGAATATGATGGTACCGTTCGGGATAAAGCAATACGGGATGGTCCGGGTCGGCATCATGAATTACTCCGGTATCTTCCCAGACCAATTGCAGATTTCCTCTGATAACGACCAGCATACCGCATTTTCCTTTCGGAGTCATGTGTTTTCCGAGAATCTGCCGCGGAACAGTTGTATCTGTCAAAATCGGAGTGGACACTGAAAATTTTGCATTTTTCGGCAAATGAGCTGTCTGGAAATGTTTTTTATGTTTCGGGCTTGCACAGACACATCCGAGAAGATGTGATTCCGTTGCCTCCGGCAAACTTTCATGATCAAAATCCGGATTCAAAGCTCCGCAGTTCGGACATCCCCGGAAATGTTTTCCGAAAACAGACAGATGCGGAAATTCAGCAAGCTCATCCGGGTTATAATTGGTTCCGCAGCATGGACAATGTTTGTTTTTCATAAAATTCCCCCTTTCTGTTTTCTATCAGCCTGCGGCTTCGTGCGATATCGAAGTCCGCAAGCAATAGACACAGGAAGGATGGAATATGTTCAGGACATGACAATCTCACTTTCTTCAATCATAAGCTCTTTCAATTTAGCCAAAGCCTGATTCTGGATTTGCCGGACACGTTCTCTTGTTCTGCCGATAATCTGACTGACCTCGTCCAGCGTTTTGTTTTCAAAATAGCGCATGGAAATAATTTCCCGTTCACGCGGATCAAGAGAGTCCAAGCCTTCACGGAGCAATGCCAGAGAATCTTCATCACTGATCCGGGTTCCGGGATTGACAGCGTTGGGGTCCGGTATCAGTTCTTCAAAAGAATTTTCTTCTCCTTCGACAATTTTGTCCTGAAGAGAAAATATACTGTTGTCTGACCTGCGGAGAGAAGCAACTGTCCGTTCGGAAAGATCAAGATATTCTGCGACCTCAAGGTCACTCGGTTCACGTCCCAATTCTGTTTTCAATAAAAGTCTTGCCTGTTTTATCCGGTTCATTTTGCTGCCGGTCTGCACAGGAATCCGGATGGTTCTTGTCTGGTTTGCGATGGCTCGCCGCATGGATTGTTTGATCCACCAGGCAGCATACGTACTGAATTTTGAACCCAGATTCGGATCAAATGTTCTTCCGGACCGCATAAGCCCGATATTTCCTTCTGAAATCAAGTCTGCAATGGGCAATCCGGAACCCCGGAAATCATGAGCAATCTTGACAACCAGTCTCAGATTTGACAGAATGAGAGTTTCTATAGCCTTCTGCCGTTTTTTTTCATTATTTCCATGAATCTGTCTTGCCAGTTTAATTTCTTCTTCAACTGACAGCAGCGAATAATTACTGATCTCCTCGATGTACTGTTTGAGAGAATCTTTTTTTTCTGAGAATTCTTCGTTTTGCAGCATACTTGACCAATCCTTTCCTGAAAATTTAAGACAAACAAAAATAAAATAATGGTTTTCATATAATACGCCAAAAAACATAAAAATTAACAAAAAGGTACGGATATCCCATATTTTTTCATAAAAATGTTTGGGGCTGTTGCAAAACCTGAAATTTGAAAGCACATTTTCGTACGGAGAAAACGGAGTGTACTGAGTGTACGGAGGCATTTTTGATTATTACCGACCGATTTCTCAAAAGAAATGGCTCGGTTCCCCATGCAGGTTGGTAACAAAGCCAAAAATTTTAATTTTTTTTTAAGAATATACAATATTTATTCAGAATATACGTTTATGTGTATGAGCTGAAGAAGTTTTTCAGGAAACAGAAATAGAAAGATAGCATCCCCCAACCAAAAAAGAGAGTTCTTCTCTTTCCGCATGAGACACCCCCTTTCTCATGCGGTTTTTTTTATGGATTTTTATTCAGGATTTCCGCCGGAATAGGTAATCAGAGCCTTTGCATAGCTGCAACCTTCCGCAAGACGTACTTTGTGAGGAAGATTCGGTTTCATATACAGAGTGTCCCCGGGATTCATCCGGTGAACTCCTGCTTCATTGAGAATATAATAGTCCAAGGAACCTTCCAGAAGAACAAAAAATTCTTCGGTATCGTGGAACATGAAATCACGTTCCTCGCCGGTACGGTGATATTCCACCAGAAAAGGATCCATAATCCGTCCGATTTGAGGATAAGCCAGAGCAAAATAACGGATCCCATACTTGTTTCCGTCATCACGGACAAGCTCTTCTCCGTTATTCATTTTCCCGAATGTAAATTCCGGAGCGGGATTATCCCGCTGAAACAAGCCGCTTAATCCGGTTCCCAATGCTTCTCCGATCTTGTTTAATGCGTTCAAAGACGGTGTAACACGGAAATTTTCCACCTGAGAAATAAAACCTTTGCTGAACCCGCTTTTCTGAGCAAGCTGTTCGATGGTCATATTCTGAGCAAGACGGATCTTGCGGATTGTTTGTGAAAGCTGAATCAAATCCATGCTTTTTCTTCCTTTTCCGGATACCTGTTCAGGTGATACAATGAGTCGTTTAACGGGTTCTGCCATCCATGTCCAGCCAGCGGCGTGCAGCCCACATCCATTGTTCCGGCTGCTCCCGGATGATCTTTTCCAGTTCCGTTGTACACATCTGTGTAACAACCTGAATATCCCGTTCTTTGTCATCAGTCGGTTCATATTTAATCAGATTTCCCAGCACGACTTCAAAGCGGAAATTTTTTCCGGGCAGACGCCGGGTTACTTCCGGAATGATCGGATAACCTGTTTTCAGATGCATCAGAGCCGGAGTTTTATGAGTCCGGCAGGGATGTCCGAAAAAGATGGTCTCCACACCTTCTGTATGGGATGCATGCTGGTCGATCAGAACAGTAAACACTCTGCCTTCATTCAACGCTTTCAGACCTTGACGGATTCCGAGATTTTTGGGGATCAGTTTATGGAGCGGGCTGGCGCGGTGATCAAGGATCAGTTTGCCGATTTTCGGGTTGTCAAACGGCCGCATCATGGAAGCCATCGTTCTGCCGCTGTGATCGCAATATGCATGTCCTGCGACTTCCCAGTTTCCGTAGTGAGCAACCCCCAGAATGTGAGTTTTGAATTGTGCGGATGCGGCAAAATATTCCCGTACAGATTCCGGCGGACCGGACACTGTGATTTTTGCTTTATCATAGCATTGATCCATTTTGAAGATCTCTGCCAGCAGCATGGAAAACTCATGATAGCATTTTTTGGCAAGAGACGCTGCTGCTTTTCTGTCTTTCACAATTCCGGCATGAAGCATGTGATTGATTGTCCGGTTTCTGTGCTTTGCATCCAGATAATATACACACTTGATCAATACGGAAGATATAGCATACGCAACTTTCAGCGGAATCATCCGTACGAATTGGTAAAAGATCAGAAAAGGAATGTATTCCGCCCAGATCACTATTTTTGATTTATTGCGCGCCATATTACATTGCCTCCGGAACTCCGATCGTCAATGTTGCAAGGCCGTCGGTCAGAATATCTCTGGCTGCATAGCAGAGCGCAAGCCGTGCTTCCCGGATTTCAGGATTTTCCGCATTGAGAGCCTGACATTCACGGTAGAAGCGGTTGAATGCTTTTGCTGTTTCCAGCAGATAGTTGACCAGCACAGAACAATCCTTCTTTTCTGCTGCAGAGATCAAGGCTTCCGGATAGGTTGCGCAAGCCAGTGCCAATGCGCGTTCTTCTCCGGTGGTCAGCAATTCCCATTTGGGAGCTGTTACAGTAAATCCGCGTTCTGCGGCTTTGCGTTCGATGGAGTTGATTCTGGCGCAGGCATACTGAACATACGGGCCGGTATCGCCTTCAAATTTCAGAGATGCCTGAGGATCGAACATCATCGTTGTTCTGGGGTTGAATTTCAAAAGCATGAATTTCAGTGCGCCCATACCGATGATTTCAGAACGTTCTTCCAAATCTGCGGGAGGCTCTGCTCCGTTCAAACGTTCCAATGTGGCTTTTTTGGCAAGTTCATGCATTTCATCAAACAGGTCATCAGCATCCACCACAGTTCCTTCGCGGCTTTTCATTTTTCCGGTAGGCAGGTTGACCATACCGTATGCCATGTGGAACAGTTCTTTTGCCCAGGAATAACCCATTTTTTCCAGAATCTTGAAAAGCATCTGGAAGTGAAGAATCTGTTCGTCGCCCACGACCCATACCTGGGAATCGGGGGAGAATTCATTCTGTTTCAGCAGAGTTGTTCCGATGTCCTGTGTGATATAAACACTTGTGCCGTCTTTCCGGAGAACAACTTTTGTTCCGAGTTTGCCGAGATCAGCAATGGTTGCACCGTCTTCCCGCTTGTCGAAAACACCTTTTTCCAATCCCTGTGCAACAATATCTTTTCCGAGAAGATAAGTATTGCTTTCCAGGAAGGTCTTATTGAATTTCACGCCCATCCGCTGATAGGTCTGATTGAAACCGTCGAACACCCATTCATTCATTTTTTTCCAGAGAGCAACGGTTTCTTCATCACCGGCTTCCCATTTCCGGAGCATTTCCTGAGCTGCGGCACCGATCTCTGTCATCAGGAACAGTTCGTTATTGTCCTTGTCTGCCAGTTCCGGCTGTGCTTCCCGGAGAGCTTTGATCTGTTCGGAAAGAGCGGAGTTGTATTTGACATAATAATCGCCGACGAAGTGGTCCCCTTTGATACCGGTGGATTCCGGAGTGGCTCCGTTGCCGAACCGCATGTAGGCAAGCATGGATTTGCAGATGTGAATTCCGCGGTCATTCACAAGGTTGACAGGGATCACGTCATGTTTAACTCTTGCCAGCAATGATGCCAGAGACATCCCGAGGGTATTGTTTCTTACATGTCCCAGGTGCTGAGGTTTATTGGTGTTCGGTGCGGAATATTCAATCACAATGCGTTTCCGTGCATTTTCCGGGAGAACGCCTGCCGCAAGAATTGCGGGGACATCTGCCACGGTATCGCGGAACAGTGCAGCAGTCTTCAAGGTTACGTTCAGGAATCCTTTGACAGCGGAAGCTGCTTCCACATCGGGGTCAGCAGAAAGAATTTCTGCGGCTTTTGCAGCCAGAACATCCGGCTTTGTTGCAAAAAATCTGGTCATACGGAAACAGTTGACCGTGATATCTCCTTCCATTCCCGGAGGACAGAGTTCTGCGGAAAGGTGAGTTCCTTCCGGAAGTTTTGCAGCAGGAAATGCTGCAGCGAGGGCTTGTTCAAGTCTGGTGATGCACTGAAGTTCCATAATCTTTTATCCTTAAAGTGTTGTTTTAATGACTGTTGAAACGGTTGAAGCGGATGGTTCGATTCTGTAGGTTCCGCAGCAGGCGGGAATCAGGCAGGATGCTCCGGGGCAAAGCTCCAAAGTATTATCTCCCGCGGCAATTTTCACCGGCTGATTGACTGCTGTAATCAAATGGAATGAACTTCCGTCAGTTGTATCTTCCCAATCTCCGGAAAGACGCAAGTCCTCTACATGGAAGAACGGGCAGTTTTCGATGACAGAGTATATTCTATTACCGCTTTCCGGGTCTTGGGCGCGGGGAATCAGCGGAGAATCTGTCAATGAGGAATTGATGCTCTTCCGGGACTCTTCCACATGGAGCTGACGGGGTTTTCCATCGGAACCGACACGGCCCCAGTCACTGATCCGGTAAGTCGTATCGCTGTTCTGCTGAACCTCAAGCAGCAGATTCCCCGCTCCGATCGCATGAACGAGTCCGGCCTTAATGAAATATGCATCGCCGGGTTTTGAATCGTAAACAACCAGACTTTTTTCACAATCCGGAGATGAGGCTTTGGAGAGAAACTCTTCCGTTTCCGCTCCGGGCTGCAATCCGGCAATGATTTTGGCTCCGGGTTCCGCATGAATGATATACCACATCTCTGTTTTCGGTTGAGCTCCGTTGCCGAGCCGTTCACAGGCTGATTCATCCGGATGAACCTGAAGGGAAAGTTTCTGTCCGGCATCAATGATTTTAATCAGAAGAGGAAATCTTCCTCCCCGGAATTTTGTTCCGAGAAGTGCCGCAGGATAGTTCTGAACAAGTTCTGTAATGGTTTTTCCAGCAAAGGAACCGTTTAACACAACGCTCTGCACATCATCGCGGTCGCACAATTCCCAAGCCTCTCCGATTGGGTCTGCCGCATCATCAGGAAGTTCTCGGTTCAGAACCTTTGCAAGGTTCCCACCGCCCCACATCACGGGTTTATAATATGGCTGAAACTGCAAAGGATAAAATATGTTCTTGCTCATCGTAATCAATTCCTTATCTTTAAGATAGGAAATATATCACACTTTCCGGATTTTTCAAAAGAAAGATAAGAAAAAACGGGATATACCTGAGATTTTTTGATCTTTTACAGCTGTCCGTCTTGAGATTTCGGCAGTTTCAAAAGGCACTGTTCCCAACAAAGGTTGCTTTATGATCGGGGAAGAAGGGAAATACTTTTGAGGAAACTTTTTCCCTTCTTCCCCGAACCCCATCATCTCTTTAGAAACCTTTTTACGGCATTCCGATTTTTGCAACTCAAAAATCAAAATGCCATCATAAAGTTAAAATAATAGAAGGATTTCCCCACCCATACAGGGAACAAATCTTATTTTTTATATTTGACAGCCTTTCCGCGAACCTCGGTTGTAACGGCATTAAAAATTGAAAGAACAGAAACATGCCTGGTATCCACTTCCATGTTAAGAATCTCATCGGCTTCGGGATAATTTTTCAAAGCATCAGCTTTTGCGGCCGCAATTCCGCAGTTTCCGGAAGAAAAAAGCATCAGAACATCTGTTGCTGTTGCAGAACCGTAAACATCGCCTAAAATCTGAACATCCCTGGCAGAATGCATTTTAGGAGCAATATAACTGGGAAGAGTAATGCTTGTTGACAAAGCTCCCGGATATGGTGCTCCGAAAGAGTTGTTCGCGACATATCCGGGCACACGGCAACCGGTCATCCATGGAGTAACAAGCAAGGTAAGAGAAGCTGCGACGATCAGTAATTTTTTGGTTCATCGACGGTTTATGACAGAAGTATGCAGAAAAATATAAAAATCTGAAAGACGGAATTGAAAAAGACCGGAATTGCACCTATTGTTAAGTGTCCAAAAAAAACAGTAGGGAGTAAGCAATGCCGGTCAATTTATACTATACACAGAAAGTCCGTGGATTTCAACAAGAGAGTATAAAATATTTCCA
>JAFVTF010000054.1 GCA_017503375.1 Lentisphaeria bacterium
AGCAAAAATTGGAAGAATACATTTGCTATTTTAACAATGGGAGAGTATCTTTAATGCTGAACGGAATGAGTCCGGTAGAATTTCGGACCCATTCTTCGTAAATTAATCGTCCAACTTTTTGGGGTCATATCAAAATTTTTTCCCTTCTTCCCCGAACCCCATTATCCTTTTTCAAACCTTTTTGCGGCATTCCGATTTTTGCAAGCAAAAATCAAAATGCCATCATAAAAGTTAATGTAGAATAGCAGAGGGATTTACCAACCCTTATTGGAAACAGAGCCAATATCAAAAATGTAATCTTATTAAGTTCGGACAGAAGAATAACTTCACATGGAGATTTCAGAGTGAAGAGCGGCATTGCCGCGTGAAGAGAAGCCGGAAACGGCTTCGTTTGCCATTTTTACAAATGGCATCTCCAATGATATTCAGAGTGAAGATGTGAAGAAAAGCCGTTGGCTTTTAAGTGAAGAGCGGCATTGCCGCGTGAAGAGAAGCCGGAAACGGCTTCGTTTGCCATTTTTACAAATGGCATCCCCAACGGGATTCGAACCCGTGTTACCAGGATGAGAACCTGGTGTCCTGGGCCTCTAGACGATGGGGACCCGGAATCAAAGCAAAAAAAAATCACCTGTATGGTGATTATTAATGCCAAAAGTGGCGTCCCCACGGGGATTCGAACCCCGGTTACCAGGATGAAAACCTGGTGTCCTAGGCCTCTAGACGATGGGGACATCGTTTATCGGTATGGCATTAATATATCACACTATTTGAAAAATGCAAGCGTCTTTTTAAAATTATTTGATGATTTTTTGCACATTTCTGAAAAATGGGGAATCCGCAGTGCCCAAAATCATGAAAATAACCGATTCTGTCGCCATAACATTCACTCCTTTTGAACGGAGAAAATCCAATGCGAGCAGTTTATCATTTTCTTTCCGGGAGGAAACTGCATCCGCTGCAAGATAAACATTGAATCCGCGTTCCACAGCATCCAGAGCTGTCTGAAGCACACAAATATGTGATTCGATACCGGCAATTACAAGATTTTTACATCCGCTGTCTGCTATCGCTTTCCGGAAATCTTCTGAACCGAAACAGGAAAAAGAAAGTTTGGAGATCTTTTCCGTGGTTTCAGTAAAATATTCCGGAAGCGGGGAAACTGTTGCACCGAGTTTCAGCGGGTTCTGTTCGGTAACAATAACTTTTACGCCCATTTCCTTTGCCGCTGCCATAAGTTTGGATGAAGCGGTAAGACAATCTTCAAATGCATTGATGGCAGGTGCAAATTTTTCCTGCATATCAATCATGCAAAGTACGGTTTCTTCTGCTGCAATCGTCATTTTTTCAATCCTTCCTTACAACTGTTCTGAATAAGCACCATCGCCGATTCCGCAAAGAATCGTTTCGATATTTTTTCCGGTCTTGACTTTATAGGCTTCCGTCAGACGTGCTGCGTATGTTTCCGCTTCTTCCTCCCGGACAAGGTGAATACTGATTCCGCCGAAACCGCCGCCGCTCAGGCGGGCTCCTGCACAACCGGGAATATTATGGGCAAGTTCCACCAGAGAATCCAATTCCGGACAGCTGTTTTCAAAGAAATCACGGGAGCTTTCATGGCTTTCAAAAAGAAGTTTTCCGAATGCTTCCACATTGCCTTCTGCAAGAAATGCATCTGCTTTCCAGACCCGTTCATCTTCGCCGACAACATGTTTTGCTCTGCGGTAGTCGATGATATCCAGATCCTCCTTGCAGGATTCCAGCATATTGGAATCCACATCGCGGAGTGCTTCTATTTCCGGATATTTCTGTTTAATTCCGGCAGCGGCGCGCTCGCAGCTTTCCCGGCGCAGGTTGTAATCGGATTCCACCAGATTGTGTTTGACAAGGGTATTTGCCACAAGGATTTTCCATCCGGCGGGCATGGGAACGTTTTTCAGGACTTCCACGCTGCGGAAATCGCAGAGGATCAGTGAATCTTTTTTACCGTAAAGGGAACTGAACTGGTCCAGCAATCCTGTCTTCAGACCGAGATAGACATTTTCCACAGACTGTCCGACTCTTGCCCAATCCGGCAGGGGCAGTTCGATTCCTGCCAGTTCTTTCAGAGCCATACAGAAAGCCATTTCCAATGCAGCGGAACTGCTCATTCCGGCAGAAAGGGGAACGGTGCTTTTGAACAGAAGATCAAATGCGGGAAATTCAATTTTTCTGCGGCGGAGTTCCACCAGAACTCCCTTCAGATAATTGGTCCAGTCTCCTTTTACCGGAGTATCAAGATCATCCAGATCAATGATGAATTCTCCATCCAGAGGCGGATTGACGATCCGGCAGATTCTGCCGTCACGTTTTGCCATAACCATTTCCGTGGCCTGTCCGACAGCGGCACTCAGCACGAATCCCTGGTTGTAATCTGTATGATTTCCGAGAATTTCCAATCTGCCCGGTGCGCGTGAAAACACTGCTGGAGCATAACCGAAATGTTCAGTAAAAAGCCGGATCAATTCCTGTTTCATAAAAAGGTTCCCCTTCCTGATGTTAAAACTGTATGTGGGTATGATAATGTAATATACTACGCCTGCATACGTTTTACAAGGGAAGGAATTGCTTTTTCAAATTCTACTGCATAATTTACATGATCCGGATTCTTCAGAGTGATATCCATACATTCGCAGGTATAATCAGCTGCGATCGTGAGAGATTCGAGCAGAGATCTTCCCTGAACATAAGCACCTGTCATTGTGCTTGCAAAGAGGTCTCCGGTTCCGTGGAAAGAGGCATCCAGACGCTTGTGGAAATAGCTGAAATATTCATCTGTTTCAGAATTATATCCCATGACACCAAGCTGATCGGGGGAGAAACTGATGCCTGTCAGCACAACATTTTTTGCCCCGAGTCCGGCAAGGCGTTTCAGGAGACCTTTCACCCATGCTTCATCATAGCCGGAACCGCAATAGGGTTCTTCCAGCATGAATGCGGCTTCTGTCAGGTTGGGGACAATGATATCTGCTTTTCCGCAGAGTTTTCCCATTGCAACAGCAAATTCCGGAGTGAATCCGGGATAGAGCTTTCCATTATCTGCCATTACGGGGTCGATAATTACTGCGGTGGAATCGGTTTTGAATGTGTCGATAAAATCTGAGACCAGCTGAAGCTGTTCAAAAGAACCGAGATAACCGGTGTAAATGGCATCGAACTTGAAATTTTCCTTTTTCCAGTGTTCTGCGATTGCAGAGATGTCGCAGGTCAGATCACGGAAAGTGAAGCCTTTGAACATTGTATGTGTGGAAAGAACAGCTGTCGGTACAACTGCACACTCGGACCCCATAACAGAAATAATCGGCAAAGCGACGGTGGCAGAACATTTTCCAATGCAGGAGATATCCTGGATCGTTACAACTCTTTTCATTTTTTCCTCCAAGTAAGTTGATTCTCTGGTTTTGCGTACAAATATACAACTGTTTATCCATACATTCAAGAAAAAAATTGTATGGATTACAATCCTGTCTCCGTATTGCGGTAAATATAAAACAGAAAAATAAGAGAATCTCCTTGAAAAAATGTTTCCGTTCTGTTATATTGCAGTAGAATCAGAAACAAATGAAAGATGAAAAAGAATATGCTTCAGAAAGTTTATAATTATCTGAAAAGTTCCCCTTTGGAACACAATAGAAAACTGCTGGCAGTTATGCTTTGCACCGTTATCATTCTTGCACTGGTTCCACGGATTGCAGGGGTAATCCTCAATGGAAATGATTTTTATCACAATGACGGTGTGGAATACAGGGATATTGCAGAGCAGATCAGCAAAGGTAATGGTTTTTCGGTTACATTTTACCGTTGGTATGAGGCTGTTCCGGATGTGAAAGAGCCTCTGCGGATTGATTACAGCAGGCCGCCTCTGTTACCTCTGCTTGGGGCTGCATTGTATTTTCTTCCGTGCGATTGGGATACGGCGGCGAGAGCAACGGTCGTTCTTCTCAGTGCGGTTTGTATCCTGCTGGTATTTTTTCTGGGAAGAGAGGTTTTTTCCAATAATACGGTAGGCTTTCTGGCAGCGGTTATTTATGCATTTTATCCGTATTCCATTTACCATTCTCTTTTCTGGTCTTCCGAAAATCTTTTTCTGATTTTTTTCTGTTCCTCCTGGATTTTTCTGATCCGGGCAGCCCGGAATGGTTTCAACTGGAAATTCTCTGCATTATGCGGAGGCTTTCTTGCTCTTGCCACCATGACCCGTCCGCAGGGGGCTGTTATCTTTATTCTGCTGGGGATCATTGCCGCATACTGTTTCCTGAAAAATCTGCGGAAGAATAAGGAGTTCTGCAGAAAGATTTTTGTCGGAACTCTGGTATTCGGATTGACTGCTCTGCTGGTTTTTCTTCCCTGGATGATCCGGAATTGGCATCATTGCGGAATTCCTTCGCCGTTTTCTTTTTATGGTGCATACTCTTTTGCCCAGGCGTCCAGCGATGTTTCCTATGTGACTTATAAATATGTTGATACACCGCAATACAAAGAAAAATCTGATGCGGCATGGGATGAATTTCACAAAGAGAAGACAGATTTGCTGAAAGAGAAGAAAGCTTTTTCGCTGATAGAAGCGGACCCCTATTGGCGTCAATGGGCGTGGGAATATATCCGTGAGAATCCCGGGAAAATGGCTTTTATTGTCAAGAGCAGGGTTCTTCATTGTTTCCGTGCTGCACCGAATGCGGCAGCGGTTCCCGGCGCAGTGGTTGTCATATTGCGGATTTATTTTGTAATTCTGCTTGCGTTGATATTATGCGGATTGTGGTATTCCCGCAATAATCCTGCTGCGTTGTCATTGCTGATTCCTCCGCTGGGGGCATTGATACTTGCTGTTCCATTCCTGATGATTTTACGGTACCGGTATCCGTTTTTTGCTCCGTTTGCGGCGATTCTGGCTGCGTATGGATTTTATGAACTCTGTCGGAGAATATTCCGGGAAAAAGGTGTGAGGCAGGGAGAATAAATATCCCGGGCAGGAAACTGTCCGGAGTAAAAAAAACGTAAAATAATAAATCAGTCTCTAAAATATTCACTTTATTTGAGTATAAAGAAGTCCAAAATCTAAAAAAAGTGAAAAAAAGTTTTGAAAAAGATTTGCACTGACACAAAAAACGGTGTATTTTACCGTTATTATAATAAACGGAAACAAAAATTACAAAAAAATATAGAAAGCAAGGTGTCATGAAAATGAAATTCTCGGGTCATATTTTGGCTGTCGGTACCATTCTTTTGGCTGGTTGTGCATCTTATGATCAGCCTCCCGCTGCTGTAAAGAGCAGTGTGTATACTACATTGAAAGATGAAGCAAAACATCTTCTTCCCAAGGATATTTCCGTCCTTACACTGGAGGAGGCGCAGAATATTGCTCTTAAAAACAATCCGTCTTTCCGCAGTAAATACTATGCCATTTCAGCTGCCCGTGCGAGTTACTATCAGAAGTTTTCCGGATATTTTCCGACAGTGAATGCAAGTTTCAGTGCCGGGCAGGATCTTGGCAGAATGCATGATGCCGGCGGCTGGTATAACACCAACAGTTATTCATTTTCTCCTCAGCTTTCCGGTTCACTGCTGATTTTTGACAGTTTCCGCCGTGAAATGGATATTCTTGCACAGAAGCATAACTGGCAGGCAGCTGAGGCAGCGGAAGATGATGCACGCCGTCTTCTGGTGGAAGCTGTTGCCAATGCCTACAACGGTGTGATGCTGGCAGATGCCCAGATGAATATCGCAAAAGAAGATATGAAGTTCAACAAGGATATGCTCCGGGATACTCAGCTGAAATTTGATGCAGGTGCTGTATCTCTCAGTGAAGTGCTCAACTTCCAGATTCAGTATAATCAGGCGGAAAGCAATCTGATTACTGCCCGGTATAACTACTCTACGAACAAATATGCGCTGGCACAGCTTCTGGGGCTGACCGAAGGAACGATTCCGGAGTCTGTGAAGTTCCCCACCAAGCCGGCTGAAGATGTGGATATCCTGCCCGATGTCTCTGTTTACCTTGACATGGCTCTCGCAAACCGTCCCGATTTGAAATCTCTCCGGGAACAGATGGAGACCAGCAAGTACAATTACTGGGCATCTCTGGCGGCATTCGGTCCCACATTCACTGCAAATTATGCTATCGGTTATACTGATAATCACTCTCACAACTGCAGAACTGCAACGGAAGATGGTCCCACATTCAATCATGTCCACGGCGGAACTTTTTCCTACGGCTTGAATGTAAACTGGAACCTCTTCAACGGCGGAAATGATTTCTTTGCCGCACGCGCTGCTCAGGCCCGCATGATTCAGGCAGACTACAATGTCGCTCAGACATGGATTCAGGTGATTGTGGATGTCCGCATCGCTTATGACAACTATGCGACAACCGTGAAGCAGATGAAACTTTATCAGAAGACATTTGAATTGACCAAAAAGACACGTGACCTGGTCAGAGAAGAATATAACGCAGGAAGTACGGAACTGACCCGTATGAACGAAGCTCAGCGTGACCTGGTCAATGCTGAATCCAATTACGTTTCCAGTGTGATCCGTATGGCAAATGCAAGAGCTCAGCTCGCAGCAGCAGCCAATATCCGCTGAGAATCAGTAATTAACAACAAAAATAAAACATCTGGTTTTCCTGTCTGAACGATGGGAAAGCCAGTCTTTATAAACTGCCGGAATACTTTTTTCCGGAAAAATGTTTTTTCAGGAGTAAAACAATTATGGACTTCAGAGCAAGATTCGCTCCGTCCCCCACAGGACAGGTGCACATTGGAAATATCCGTACAGCTATCTTCAACTGGCTGGAAGCAAGACACAATAAAGGAACCTTCCTGCTTCGTATTGAGGACACCGACCTGGAACGGTCAACTCAGGATGCGATCAACAAGCTGATGGAATGTATGCAGTGGCTCGGCATGGATTATGATGAAGAACCCATGTATCAGACTGCACAGGGAGAAAAACACAAGGCATCAGCTCAGAAGCTTCTTGAAAATAAAGAAGCTTATCTGCTGGATCCTTCCGCTGAAAAATCCCCTGTGGTTTTCAAATTCCCGTACAAATGCGATGATTTCAAGTTCATCCGTCAGTGCGGTGCCGCAGAGCTTGCTCTTGCTCCGGATTCAAAAGTTTCTTTCAACCAGACCGGAATCACATTCTTCACAGTCACTTCCAAGGGAAAAGTTGTTGATAACACTCAGACTCTCGCAGGATTCAAAGATCTGGAAATCGTGGATGCTGACGGCAATACTCTCTATAAACTTGATGATGCAGGGTATGATGCACTTTCCGATGATCCTGCTCAGAAAGTGGAAATCGAACATGCTGCAAAATTGAAATTCCAGCGTCGTGAAGTTTTCTATCAGGATTTGGTCAAAGGAGAACTTGCAAAGCCCATTGACAGCATGAAGGACTTTATCATTGTCCGCACCGACGGCAGCCCCGTGTTCCATCTGGCAAACGTCTATGACGATATTGAACAGAGAGTTACACACATTGTCCGCGGCGATGACCACGTGGAAAATACTTACAAGCATCTGTTTCTCTTCAAATCTCTGGGATATCCGGAACCGTCTTATGCACATCTTCCCATGATTGTGAACCAGCAGGGCAAGCCTTACAGCAAACGTGACGGAGATGCTTTTGTGGGTGATTTCCGTGCAAAAGGATTTCTGGCGCAGGCATTGTTCAACTATCTGGCACTGCTCGGATGGTCCCCCGGAGATGACCGGGAAAAACTGAACCGGGAAGAACTGATCGAAGCGTTCTCTCTGGAACGCGCGCTCCGTTCACCTGCTCAGATGGATATGAAGAAACTGACCAATTTGAACGGACAGTACATTGCTGAACTTCCCCATGAAGAATATATGAAGTACGTGATGGATTTCCTGCCTGCTGAATTTGCCGGAAGTCCGAAACTGGATGCAGTTGCAAAGCTCATGCATTCCCGCGTGAAGACCTTTGCAGATGTTGCCGGATGGAGCTATTTCTTTGTGGGAACCGATGCGCTGGAATACGATCCGAAAGGCGTTCAGAAATTCCTTTCCGGAGATACCTTCCGCAAGCCGCTGGAAGAACTTTCTGCAAAGATTGCAGCCTCTGACGGCAGTGCCTCTGCAGTGGAAGAAGCCATTCATGCAGTGGAAGAAGCCAATGGAATCAAACAGGGGCACCTGAATCAGCCGCTGCGTGTTGCAGTGACAGGAACAACTGTCGGTGCAGGAATGTCTGAAACAGTGGAAGTTCTCGGAAAAGAAGAAACCTGTGCCAGAATTGCCCGTGCACTCTCCCTTTGACGGAAGGAGTTGTTTTATGGCAAAAGATAAGAAATTGACTCTCCGGATTCTTGGGGATCCTGTCCTGGACCAGATTGCCAAGCCTGTGGAAAAGATAGATGATTCCATCATTGATCTTGCTCATCAGATGCTGCCGATCATGTATGATACGAACGGAGTTGGTCTTGCGGCACCGCAGGTGGGAGTTTCCCTGCGGATGTTTGTGCTGGATGTTCCGGCTCCGGAAGATGAGGAAGGACATCCGCTTCCGGTGAACTCTCCGGGCGAGATTCAGCTTCTTCCCCAGATGCCTATGGCATTTATCAATCCGGAAGTTACGCCTATCGGAACGGAAACTTCCGAAATGGATGAGGGCTGTCTCAGTGTGCCGAAGCTGTATGCTCCGGTGAAACGTCCGGAAAAAGTCATGCTGAAAGCAACTCTTCTGAACGGCAAAGAGATCTGCATGGAGTGCGGAGGATTTCTTGCCCGTGCGATCCAGCATGAAAATGACCATCTCGACGGAATCGTTTTTGTCAGACGTCTGGAAGATGAAGCTCTGGAAGGGATCAAGAAAGGTCTGGATAAGATTCTGAAGAAGAACGGGAAACCGAACTATAAAATCAAGAGGCTGAACAAGTCATGATGTTTTTACGGTCAGTTGGAGCAGTATTCCGCGGGGTTTCTGCGTTTCCGGAATTTGCGAAACGGAATCCCTTCCGGGCACTTTTTCATTTGCTTCTGTTCTGTGTGATATTGTCTTTTCTTTGCAGCGGGATCACTCTCGGATTTGTCGGGAAAAGAGTTGATATCTGTACCAGAGGATTGCAGGACCGTTTTGGAAAGATTCTGATTTCAGAAGCCGGAATTCTTCCGGAAAAGAATGCGGAGGAACCATGGTATTTCTATTTTCCGGGAAATGTCCGTTTGGATTACATTTCCGGAGAAGGCCAATTTTCTGCGAAAGAGCTGGATGAATGGAAACAGAATGTCGGGATTTTCTGGGCGAAACGCGGATTTTTCGTGTGGATGCGTCCGGACCCCTCCCGTGGTTTTTACTATTTGATGCCTCTGGTGAATCTGCCGGAAACGGTGAAATTTCTTCCTGCGGGATCAGAATTTTTCAAGCCTGTCGGGAAAAATGCAGTTGAGTCAGAACTGAACCGTTACTTGACCAAACCGGAAATCCGGGAGTTGACCGATACATCTGTCGATTTTGCCGCAATCGGCAAATCTGTCAAAAAGTATCTTTACGTTATATTGTCGATATCGGCTGTTCTCGGGAATTTTGTTTTGACATTGATCCTGATTTTGATGTGTGCCGGATTGCAGGCTTTATGGAAGGCGCAGGGGTTGGAAACGCTTAAATTCGGCGGAACAGTTTCCCTGCTTTGTTATGCCTCATTTCCTGCGTTGACGGTACGGATGCTGCTGGAAAGTTTTTCTTTCCCTGGCATCGGCGAAATATTGTTTTTTATTGTGTTTTTTATTTACCAGATGATTGCGTTTCAGGAAGTCCGCCGCTCACTTTCCGGCGGAAGAGATGGAACCGATATCTGATTTTTCAGAGGAGAAACTGACGATGAATAATCCGGGTGATGCATTCCGTGTACAGAACTATTATCAAAAATTTTCCCACTGCTCACTGCCGGCGGAGTTTGTAATGCTGCAGCCGGAAGAGGTTGCAGCACTTGCCGCAGGAGAAACAGAGGGGGAAGTCGTTAAAGGCGTAATCCGGAGAATCAGTGAAGCTATGAGACATTTTTACGGAAAACGTTTTATTTCTGTTGATTTTTGTGCTCCCACAGATTGTCCCCGTTATCTTTCTTCCAAACACGGTTCTGTTGCTTCTGCGGAGAGCGGCTGGTATTCTCTTGTAACCAGTCCGAAGATCCGGGAATTGGCAGCAGCAGGATTGGTGGAATGTATCTGTGTCCGGGCGTTCCGTACCTTCGATGTTCCCAGAGAATTCCGTCTGTTCGTGAAAAACGGAAAACTGGCTGCGATGAGTCAGCGGTTCCTGATCCGTCATTTCCGCAGACTGGAAAAGCGGACAGATGAATACTGGAAACTGGCAGATGATTTTATTCAGTCCATTTCAGGACTTCTGCCGGAACCGGATATTGTTGTGGATATTTATATTACCAGCAGGAAGAAAGTTATCATGATTGATTTGAATCCCTGGGGCGAACCCACGGATCCGCTGATGATGGCTTCCTGGAATCGGGATCTTTCCGTACCGCTGGGATGCCTGATCGTTCCTCCTCCGCACGTGATATCCGGTGATGTAAACGTTTCTTTCTGAGGGAAAGAGCATCATGAAACAGATTCTGGTGAGCGGTCTCAATCCTGCGTGGCAGAAAACTCTGGTGTTTGACAAGTTGACTCTTGATGAAGTCAACCGGGCAAAAACGCTTCACTCCATAGCCTCCGGAAAAGGGGTTAATTTCAGCCGTGCGGTCTCTCTCTGGGGAAAAGCGGTTTCTTCCGTTCTTCATCCGCTGGGCGGTGTGACCGGAAAACAGATCATCGAATCTATGGGAAAAGAGGGGCTGACCTCGGTTTCCATTACAACCGAAGCCGCGACCAGAACCTGCAGTACCCTGATGAGTACAGCCGACGGTACAGCCACAGAAATCATTGAACCAAGCGGTATGATTTCTGCGGAAGAATATGAAAAGCTTATGATGGCAGCCCGTATGGAAATCGGTTCTTCTGATGCTCTTGCCATCTGCGGGACATATCCGCCCGGGATTCCGGAACAATGTTATGCGGACTTGATCTCTATGGCGGCGGAAAAGGGGAAAACTGTTCTGCTGGATGCTTATAAAGGGATTGGAAATGCGTTGTTTTCCGGTGTGACGATTCTGAAAATCAATCGCGGAGAACTGTTGACTATGACAGGGAAAAACACGATTGAAGAGGGGATCCGGGCCTGTCTGGAAACATATCCTGTGGAAGTAGTTGCCATTACATCCGGAAAAGATCAGGCGATGATCGGAACCCGTGAAAAAATCACCGGAATTGTGATTCCGCAGATTTCCAATGCGATCAATCCTATCGGTGCAGGTGATACCTGTGCGGGTGTTTTTCTTTCAGAATATCTCTGCGGGACTGCTCCGGAAGAAGCCTTTGCCTGCGGCTTATGCGCGGCAACTGCCAGCTGTATGACAGATACTCCGGCAAAATATGATAAAAACATTGCATTGGAATTGAAAAAGAAGATAGAATTTTTTAATGTGAAAGGTTGAGTTATGTCAGAAGAATCCCCCCGTAAAAGAAATATTTTACAAAGTTGTTTATCCTTTATCGGAGGAGGCTGTCTTGGCTGCGGTTTCCTGATCGCTCTTATAACGGTTGGTTTAATTTGTGCAATCAGCTGTTTTGATGATTCGGAAGAAAAACCGTTTTCCAATATTTCAAGTAAGGAAGTTCCCGGTTTCAACCGGAACACGGATGATTACATTGCAGTGATTCCGGTACATGGCGTAATTATGTATGGAAAAACCCAGTCAGGAATTGTTGTACCGGATCAGTTTTCAGCAATGCTGGAAAAAGCGGAAAAAGATTCCAATGTGAAGGCTGTGATCATCAGTATTGATTCTCCCGGCGGGGAAGTGAATGCCGCTGATGAGATGTACCGCAGAATCCTGAAATACCGTTCAAAAACAAAAAAACCTGTGATTGCATTGATGCGTTCCATTGCTGCCAGCGGCGGATATTATATTGCAGCGGCCTGTGATAAAATTGTTGCAGCAGATATGACCCTGACCGGAAGTATCGGTGTGATCATTTCCAGTTATAATGTTACCGGTCTTCTGGATAAGATCGGCGTAAAGGGTGAAGTTTACAAATCAGGCAAGATGAAAGATATGCTCAGCCCGACCCGGGAACGGACTCCGGAAGAACAGAAAATTGTACAGGAACTTGTACAGGAATGTTATGCCAAGTTTGCAGGAATCGTTTCCAGAGCCAGAAAGATACCGCTGCCAAAGATCACCAATGGGCCTATTGGTGACGGAAGAGTTTATCATGGAAGCAAAGCTCTTTCTTATGGCATGATTGATAAACTTGGTTATCTGGAAGATGCTGTTGTCCTGTGCGAACAAATCACAAAATCCGGAAAGAATTCTCTTTCCGTCAAACTTTATAAAAAGGATTTTGCTTTTATGGAAATGCTGCTGGAAGAGAAAAGTTTTATCAAAGACGGGGTGAATCTCAAACTCAATCTTCCCGGGAACGTTCCAGCAGTTGAATTGGAGCCCGGACGCCTCTATTATCTTCCGGCAGGATTGTGATGAATCGGTTCCGGAAGGAGGAGATCTCAGCTGCTCAAGCTGCATTTGAGGTTCCTCCGACCCCATTTTCATGGTCTGTTTCCAGACATTTGCTGTTTCACCGCTGCCGCAGAGCCTATTTTCTGCATTATTACTTTGCTCAGGGCGGATGGGATCCTTACGCAGATCCTCTTTACCGCTTTACATGGTCTGCCAAAAAATATAAGTCTTATACTGAACGGATGGAGCGGCATCTGGAAGAGATTCTGCGGTTTTCTTTTGATACGCTCCGGAATGTTCCTCCGGCGTTCCGTCTGCGGATGCTTGCCACCCGTTTTCATGCAAAACTGACAGCGTTGGAAGAGTATTGGCGCAATGAAGAGACCTCAGCATTTGATTCAAAGAAAGCAATCTCTGATTTGAAAGAAGCTCTTGGTTCATTTTTGAATTCCGGAACATGTTCCGCCATTGCAGCGGCACAAAATCTGACACTTTTCAACAAAGCATTCAAGCCGTCATTTATCTTTGATAAAATCGAATTATGGTATAATCCCGGTTTGATCTGGCGTGAGGGAAAACAGCTTGTTTCTCTGCGGATCCACCTTGCCAAACCGGACGCGGAGTTTATCCGGGCGGAATCTGATATGTTTGCGTTATCTGCCAGAGAACATACAGGCGAAACGGAAACCCTTTCGATTTTCCGCTATCCGGTCAAAGGGGAATGGAAAGAGATTCAATGCAAAGGAACAGCTTCTGCCGGAGAATTGCGGCTGCACTCTGATGTGAAGGAGATGCTTGCGCTTGTATCAGGAGAAAGGGTTTGCATGGTTGATTTCCCTGCGGAATCCGGAGACAATTGTTCAACCTGCCGCTTTGCCGCTGTCTGTGCCGCAATATCAGAGCAGTTCGGTGAAATATAAAAACTGCTGCACTATTATGATAATGCAGCAGTCATACATCAATACGAGATGAAAAATTATTTTTTCATGCTGTTGTAAAGTGCTTTGATTTCTGCAGGAGTCAAAGCCTTGTTGTAGATTGTGAACTCGTCAAGAGTCATTCCGGGGTTGGGACGGACTTCAAAGTTTTTGTGCATATCAGACTGTTTGAGTTTTTCTTTGTGGGCAGCTGCCAGAACAACTTCCCCGTTGATGTAAACGGTGTAATTATATCCGCTCCAGGTCATAACGATATGATACCATTTGTTATCTTCCCACTTGAACTCTTTAGAGTAGTAGGATCTGATATTTTTGAATGCGGGGAAAAGCAGACGGACCTGTTCGGGTCTGTTGAGGAATTCCGGACATGCACGTTCCAGGACGATATAGCCGGTTCTGCACCAGCCGGTCATGAAGAACGGTGTGGTAATGGTGTTATAGCGTCCGTTTTTCTGTTTGGGGCTGTCCGGTGTGAGTTTTTTCCAAGCGACAGGCTTCACCCACAGGGAAACGGTTCCGGGCAGATCAAAATTGATGTTATCCTTCATCAGATAACGGCGGACATGTCCTCTGGGGTCTGTGTTGTAAAGGGCTTTTCCCTTGACGCCTTCCACATAGCTGTAACCGCTCTGAACATCTTCATGTTTTCCCTGCTGGAGTTTGATTTCCCCTTCAGCACGGTCAACTTCCACAGAACCTTCAAAACTTATCTGGAATGTGACATGTTCTTCCAGTGCTTTGAGGTCCTGAGCAAACAGTGAACCGGCTGTGAGAACAGCCGCCGACATGACTGCAAGTTGCAAACTTTTCATTTTATAATCTCCTTTTCGATGATTTCAGCACCGAATTTGTTGAATTTCAATTGGAATACCGGATCTTTCACTTTCAGAGAAGGAGCCAGTTTGACATTGACCGTAACAGGCTTTTCCGCCCAGGATGCAAAGATGATCATGACTTTTTTTCCGTTGTTCAGAACAATGGATTTGACGGCTTCATTATCGACTTTGACCGGATAATTATCATCCCAGTAATTCATGATCTTGCAGTTGGGGTACCCGAAATCATGAACCATTTTGTCATAAGGCCGGAAATCCATTCCGCGGTATTGCTGACGGAGAATTTCATAGATCATACGCATCGCCCAATCGGTTTTGACCATTTCCGGAACTGCTTTCCCGGACATATAAGTTGCATCGTGCGGGTGTGTGACAGCGTTACCGACCAGGGGGAAGTGTGCGTGGGGATAAGCTCCGATCTGACGGGCAGTGGATTCAATTTCCAGCAATTCCTGCGGGAATGGTTTTGTTCCGTTTGCCCAACCCCATTCCAGATCCAGCATGGTATCCGTCCAGGTCAGAATCGGAATACACATGCAGTTTGTTGTGTGCAGAGAGATTTGTAAGGGCCATTTGGTTTCTTTCTGAAGCATACGTGACATGACCCACATCCGCTTGTGGTATTCACGCATGGTCCAGATGGCACTGCAAGGCTGTGTCTGACCGTCTTTCCGTGTGTATGCCAGCGAATTGTGGCGGTTGAAGATGTTTTTCGGATAAACGTTGTCGAAATAGAGACCGACACCCCGTTTCATCCACTCTCTTCCGTACCAGAGTGCATAATTCTGATAGCTTTTCACCGGGATGATTTTCACGGAATTGGCTGCGGCGGATGTGGTTGTGATATCCTTCCAATCCATCCATTTTCGCTGAGTGAATTCATAAGCCCCCCATTCATCCTGAAAGACCCGGAATTCCGGACTGAACTGGTCGATTCCATATTCTTCAAAATAGATCATTGTGGGAGATTTCGGCCGATTGATCATAAAGTTCACGAATCCGCCGTAAATATGACTTCTTACGTGATTGTAAAGGGGATGTCCCTGCCAATATTTTTTCAGCCAGCTTTCCACGTATGCCCGGTCAAGTTTACCGGTTTTCCGTGCAAGTTCCATTCTGTCGGTGACTTCCCAATCATTTTTAGCAGGATATTTTCCCATTCCTGTTGCACAGCCGCCGTACCATGCGGAACCGCCGTGGGGCGGAATTTCATATTTTGGTTTCCGCCAGTCTTCCGGCATCGGTTTAGTCGGAGATGGCTGCATCCCGAACACAATGGTCCGTTTCCCATCGAGTTTCATATCCTGGTTGGCAAGCCACAAGCGCAACGTGAGAACATTTCCTTTCCGGATCAGTTCCTGAGCAACTTTCTTTTCATTCAGGCTCATCTCTTTTTCGCTGTCTGAGAACCAGCAGAGACCGCGTGCCATTTCGCCAAGCCACAGATAACAATGCATATTCCCATACATATCTCCGTTTGCATGGTCGGTGGAACGCCAGACAACGCCGTTTCCTGCAGGGACCTTGATTGCCGGATTGTTCCGGATCACTCCTGCGCTGACGATGTGGAACAGACGGATCAGGTCAGATTTCAGCGGGATATCCAGGTACATCTGCTTGATGACGGGGGATTTTCCTTTGTCCGGGGTAAAGGTGAAGGTGAATTTACTGCATCCGTCATAGTCGGTTTCCACAAGGTTTTCCAGCGTGAAGCCGTTTCCTTTCAGGAGGGATTTCCATACCCCTGTATTTTTCTTTTCAGAGACAAATCCTTTTGAGATCACTTTCCATGAAGATTTTCCTGCAGAATCTTTATAATTCAGAGAGACCGGCTTACTGAGCAATTCTTTTCCATCAGCAACAACGGAGGAATAAAGTCCGGCATCATTGAATTTCACCTCATTCATAACGGTTTTTATGAAATTCTTTCCGTATTTCAAGTCTTTGAACGGCGGGAAAACCTGATCAGAAATTCCGAGATTGTTATTTTCCCACGGGAAAACTTTCCGGATGAATTCATTGGATAATGTTTTTTCAGTTTTTCCTTTGCTGCAAAGCGCGAAATTTACCTGATAGGAGCCTTCTCCGACTTTTGGCAGCTGGAAATAGCGGATGACTTCGCCTTTTGAAACAGGGAATTTCCGGGAGGCAATTTCCTTTCCGCCTTTTTTCAGAACCTGAACTTTGACTTCATCGGTGTTCCCGTAGATCTGCAGGCGGAATCCGAGAATATTGGTGGAGGGATAAAAGCTGATTTGAGCTGCGGTTTCCGGAGCAGAAACCTTCCACGCATCAGCCAGATTCATAGGCAGTTTCCATGCATATTTATCAGCATAAATCACAGTACCTTTTTCATCGGTTACGGTGATCGTAGCAGTATGTTTTGCCATATTGTGAATATAATTGGTGGAGGTATGGAACCGGAACGGTGCAGATTTTCCGGGGGCAACCGTTAATTTTTTCACTTCTTCATGAACAGGCATATCTGAATGTGTCCATGCGACTTTTGCGGTGATTTTCCGCGGAGATTTTCCGGGGTTGTAAACGGAACCGTTCAGGGTGAATTCCCGTTCCGGCAACCCTTTGATGGAATCCACTTTAACAGGCAGGAAACCTTTTTCTGCGAAACGGAAAACGGGATAGAACTGGACCCCGGTAAAGGCATGAGGAAATTGCAGAAACGGCGTTTGTGTGAAAGGTCTCTGCCAGTTCCGGCAAAGCATCATGGAAAGTTTCTGTCCGGTCGGTTTTCCTGAAAATTTCAATGATTCCAATGGGATTGCATATTCAGCGACCCAGACTTTTTCCTGCTGATCCAAACCGTTTTTAACGGTCCAGGCGTTTTCCCATTTCGGTTCCGCCATTTTCCCTGAGAGATAGAACTTCGTGTCAGAGAATGTTCCTTTTGTATTGACCATTACGGAATAATAGGAACGGTTTGCAGCTTTTTCAGAATCTGCGATCCAGAATTCGATATTATCATCGTAAAGAAGAGTTTTCCCATCGCGTCTGCGTGTTGTGGAAATGAGCTTTGTTCCTGCCGGCGGCAATTCTGTCCGCATGGAAACGTAAAGATTTTCGCTGTCATATCCGATGTTCCAAACGGCATGACGTCCGCTGAGAAACATCTCTTTTCCCCGGTGATAGACTCCGGCATAGCTTGCGGAACCTTTCCACTCTTCTGCGGAAAATTTTCCGTCTATGACAGGGGCTTTTTCCAGAAACGGGATTTTGTATTCAGCAGCACTTCCGAGAGCACATATTCCGGCACACAGTAATGCTGCCAATTTCTTCAGTTTAAACATGAATTGACTCCTTGTGTTTTTTTTGATTATTATACCATACAAGTTCGATAAAATCAAGAAAAAAAACAACTTTTCAGAAAAAAAGTCTTTGAAATTATTTGAAAAAAGAGTTAAATTAAGAATTAATTTTACAACAGAGGAAAGATAATGAAAATTTATGTTGATAACGATGCCATGCCGCGTCCGTTGAAAGAGGTACTTTTCAAAGTAGCCATGCGGGAAAAAGTGGAAACGGTTTTTGTTGCCGCATTTGCTCAGAATGTTCCGTATTCTGAATATATTCAGTCTGTTGCTGCGGGAACTTCATTCAACGGTGCTGATGATTGGATTGCTGAACGGGTTTCCTCCGGAGATCTGGTCATTACTGCGGATATTCCGCTGGCAGACAGAGCAATCTCTGCCGGTGCGGAAGTCCTGAATACAAAAGGAGAATTTTTCACGCCTGCCAATATCAAAAATGCACTTGCCATGCGGGAATTGATGGAAGAACTGCGGATTACGGGAGAAGTGACCGGAGGTCCGCCGCCTTTTTCTGATCGCCAGCGGATCAACTTTATCAATGCCCTGAACCGTTTCCTTGCCCGGAAAAAGAACCGCTGAATCCAGGATAGCAACAATAACGGTGTCAATATTTTTGCAGATACCGGATATTTTTCCGCTTTCTTTCTTGAAACCGGAGCGGTAACAGTTTATATTATGCCTGTTGAACCTGAAAAATTAAGGAGTTGTATACGATGACCCCGGAGACATTACAAGCTTTTGAGGCAATTGATTTTCCAAAACATAATTCCCTTTCTCTGGCTGCTGAAGTTTCAGAATTTGAAGCATGGCAAATGCCGGAAATCATTCTGAATTTGAACAATGCAGCACTTCCCGAAGTCGCTGAAAGTTCTTTGAAACGGCATTTTACTGCTGCGGATTCCGGCGTTCCTGTATTTACCAGAGTCGATTCCTCATTGAAACCGGAAGAGTTTGTTCTGGAACGGAAGGAAGATTCCATTACGATTACAGCCGCAGAAGATTCCGGATTCCGTTATGCAGCCTGCGAACTGGAAGAAAGAATCAGAAACGGAGAATACGGAACCTTCCGGGAATTCCCTGCAATTCCCCGCAGAATCACCCGCTGCTTCTTTGCCCCCAATACCAGACCTCCTCTGAAACTGGATGAACTGCTGGATGATTATGATTATTACCCGGATGCTTATCTTGACAGAATCATGCATGACCGTCTCAACGGAGTCTGGCTTACGATTTATCTCAATGACATGCCATGCTCTTTCTTCCCGGAACGCGGTAAAGAAGCTCCACGGATTCTCGGAAAACTTCAGAAAGTAGTGGATAAATGCGCCCGCTACGGCGTGAAATGTTATCTTTATATGGCTGAACCCCGTGTCTTCAATAACAGCTCCTGGAAGAGCGGTTCTCTCGAAGACCTGGCAAATCATCCGGAACTGGGCGGACACAAAAACAGTGAAACATCCGTCAATTTCTGTACTTCCTCCCCTGCCGGACAGCAGTATTTGCGGGAAACTCTCGGTCATATTTTCTCAACCGTTCACGGCTTGGGCGGTGTCATCAATATCATGTGCATGGAATCTGCAATGCCTTGCGCTATCTGGAAGATTTACGACCATATCCAGCATTGCAACTGTCCGCTGTGTAAGGACAGAACCGCGCCGGAACTCTTCAGCGAAATCGCATCCATTATGGCTGATACCATCAAGAAATATGAACCGTCTGCAGACTTCTTCGGCTGGTTCTATGCCTCCAACCACATTGCAGGGGAACCGGAACATGAAATCCGGAAAGAGATCGCAAAAGCATGGCCGGATAACGCATTCATGATTCATAACATGGAAACAGGCGGACACAATCCCCAGCTGGGAAAAGACCATCTGGTGCAGGATTATTCCCTCTCCTATGCCGGACCCTCGGAATATTTCTTTGAACTTGCAGAAAACCGTCCCAGCTTTGCAGCAAAAATGCAGACAGGAAACTCCCATGAAGACGCCACCGTTCCTTATCTTCCTGTGCCGGGAATCCTTTATGAACGGTATAAGAATTTGCGGAAAATCAACTGCTGCGCAGTAATGCAGTGCTGGTACTTCGGCTGCGCTCCCGGAATCATGAACCGTGCCGCCGGACGTCTCTCTTTCGATCCGTTCCCGGCAACGGAAGATGAATTCCTTCTGGAACTTGCAAAACCCTTGTGGGGGGAAACAGCACCTCTTGCCGCTGAAGCCTGGAAACTGCTGGGCAACGGATACCGTCTGTTCCCGGAAAATCTCATGTTCAAATGGTTCGGTCCCATGCACGGATGCATTGCCGCTCCGTGGTATCTCTATCCGGAAGACCTTCCCATTGCTCCCAGTTATACTCAGGCATTCCCTAAAAATTCCGGAGACAGATTCGGGGAGTATTTCGGATTTGAACACACTCTTGATGAAATCTGTGAGCTGACAAAACTTATGGAAGAACCCATGCTGAAGAGCGTTGAACTGATCCGGAAAGCAGCAAAAACTCCAGAACAGATCATCGAAGCTCAGCTGATCGAGACAATCGCGATCCAAACCTCAAGTATGCGCCGGACATTCGAGTTTTACAGAGCAAGAGAAGAAATGATCTATTTCAGAAAAGATCATAAAGCCTTTATGCACAAGCTGATTGCGGAAGAATTGAAAGATACTCTCCGCATGTCGGAACTCTGCAAACAGGATTCCCGTTTGGGATATCATGCAGAAGTGGAAAGTTTCCTCTTCTTCCCGGAAAAACTTGAGATGCGAGCAAAACTTCTGCAGGAATGTGATGCGGAAATCGATTCTTTCGATTATGATGCCGATGTGCTGAAAGCATACCGCGGCGAATCCGGAGATATCTTCCCCATTAAAGCTGAAAATGAAGCGGAAATATTTGATCTTGACGGAACAACCGGAAAAGTATTCCGGAACGAAAATAAGCTTGTTATGGAATTCTTCAAATTTGCCGCACCTGTCACTGTGGAATTTGAACCCGGAAGAATGATGAAGATCATTGAATTCAATATCAGGGCAGATCATCACGATCACGGCGCAGACTGGGTGGAAGGTTTGAAGATCACCCATGAAAACGGCGGAGCAAAGGTGGAATTCGATCTGGAACACTTCCGTCAGTGGAGAATGGATGATTCCGCTCCGTACCGGTTCAATCTCAGCAGCGGAAAAGGAGCATTGGTGCCCCGGAAACCATGGCCGTACCGTCTTCTGGTTGGAAACGCCAGCACAGAAGAATTGATTATGGCAAAATAAGCTGTAACCGGAATATCGGAACGCTCTGTTCCCAATAAAGGTTGATTTGTGATCGGGGAAGAAGGGAAAAACTTTATAAGGAAATGATATGACCCCAAAAAGTTGGACGATTAATTTACGAAGAATGGGTCCGAAATTCTACCGGACTCATTCCGTTCAGCATTAAAGATACTCTCCCATTGTTAAAATAGCAAAGGTATTCTTCCAATTTTTGCTCAAAATCATCGACGGAACTAAAATTTTCCTCAAAAAACATTTCGGTTTTTAATCTTCCAAAGAAGTTCTCCATAACACAGTTATCCAGGCAATTTCCTTTTCTGGACATACTTTGCGTTAT